>DASYUP010000027.1:0-11610 GCA_036001185.1 Thermoanaerobaculia bacterium | reverse complement strand
AGAAGCTGCTCGCCGGCCTCGACACGCTCGACCAGTGGCCGGAGAGCACGGTCAAGATGCAGCGCTCCTGGATCGGCCGCAGCGAGGGGGCGGAGATCACGTTCCAGGTGCCCGCTTGGGCCACCGCCAGCGGCCATGGCGAGGGGATCACCGTGTTCACCACTCGCCCCGACACGTTGTGGGGTGCCACCTTCCTCACCCTCGCGCCCGAGCACCCGATGTTGCCCGGCCTGCTCACCAACGACCGTCGCGGCGAGGTCGAGGACTACGTGGCGCGGGCGCGCAAGAAGACCGACATCGAACGCTCCGACCTGACGCGCCAGAAAGACGGTGTCTTCACCGGCGCCTACGCCATCAACCCGGCCACCCACGAGCCGGTCCCGGTGTGGGTGGCGGACTACGTGCTGGGAGGCTACGGCACAGGTGCCATCATGGGCGTGCCCGCCCACGATCAGCGCGATTTCGAGTTCGCCCGCGCCTACGGCATCCCGCTCAAGGTCGTCGTGCAGCCCGTGGACGCGCCGCTCGACCCGGCGACCATGAGTGAGGCGTTCTGGGGCGTGGGAACGATGGTCGACTCGCGGCCCTTCGACGGCACCCAGGCGCCGGAGGGGATCCCCCAGGTCATCGCCTGGCTCGAGAAGCAGGGGATCGGTCGGGGCAAGGTGCAGTACCGGTTACGCGACTGGTTGATCAGCCGCCAGCGCTACTGGGGCTGCCCCATCCCCATGGTGCACTGCCCGCAGTGCGGCATCGTGCCGGTGCCGGAGGAGCAACTGCCGGTGATGCTGCCCGCTCACGTCGAGAGCTTCATCCCCACCGGCCGCAGCCCGCTCGAGGACGTCAAGGAGTTCATCGAGACGACCTGCCCGCAGTGCGGCGGCCCGGCGCGCCGCGACCCCGACACCATGGACACCTTCGTCGACTCGTCCTGGTACCACCTGCGCTACGTCGACCCGCAGAACGACCGCGAGCCGTTCAGCCGCGAGCGGGCCAGGGAGTGGCTGCCCGTCGACCTCTACATCGGCGGCGACGAGCACGCCACCGGTCACCTGCTCTACTTCCGCTTCTTCACCAAGGTGCTGTACGACGCCGGCTGGCTGCCGGTGGACGAGCCGGCGCGCCGGCTGGTGCACCAGGGGATGGTGGCCGACGCGCAGGGCGACATCATGTCGAAGTCGAAGGGCAACGTGGTCTCGCCGGGCGACCTATTCGCCCGCGACGGCGTCGACGTGCCGCGGCTGGCGATGTTCTTCTTCGCCCCTTCGGACGCCGAGATCCTGTGGAGCGAGTCGGGCATCGAAGGCGTGCGTCGCTTCGTGCATCGCCTGTGGGAGACCGTCATGGCGACGATCGCCGACCCGCGCTTTGCCCCCGTGGGCAGCGCCGCCGCGGCAGCGGCCATCGACCCCGCGACGCTGTCGAGCGACGCCCGCGAGGCGTGGCGCCTGGCGCACCGCGCCCTCGAGCGCACCACTCAGTCGATCGAGCGCGACCTCGCCTTCAACACCGCCATCGCCGCCTTCATGGAGTGGGTCAACGCGGTGCGGCGGGTGGGTGAGCCGGGCGAGTGGAGCGACACCGACTTCCCCTCACTCGGCGCCGCCGCGCGGCTGCTGGCGCAGACGATCGCCCCGCTGGCCCCGCACCTGGGCGAGGAGCTCTGGCAGCGCGTCGGTGGCGGTGGCAGCGTCTTCCGCGCCGGCTGGCCCGAGGTCGATCCGGCGGCGCTGCGCAAGGAGACGGTCGAGGTGCCGGTGCAGGTCAACGGCAAGCTGCGCAGCCGCCTGCACCTCGCCCCCGACGCCAGCAAGGAGGAGATGGAGCAGGCGGCGCTCGCCGACGAGAAGGTGCGCGAGCTGCTGGGCGGCCGAGCGCCGAAGCGGGTGGTGGTGGTGCCGGGCCGGCTGGTCAACGTGGTCGGCTGACCCCCGGGTTGGTGCGGCTGCGCAACCTCACTCGCGCCGCAGCAGGTAGAACCCCGCGCGCCCCTTCCCGTCCGGGCAGGTGAGCACGGTGACCCGCGCGCCGCCGCCGGTCCGCGGCCGCGGCGCGAAGGTGGCACCCTGCCCGAGCACCGCGCCACCCTCGCCGCCGAGCGCCAGCACCAGCTCGTCGCCCTGCCACAGCTTCGTCGGCCCGGCAGCCGCGAGCTCGTAGCGGCCATCCGCGAGGCTCCCTTCGCGCACGAAGGCCACGCAGCGCCCGGGGGCCACGCGGCCGGCGTCGACGAACCCCTCGATGGCCCGGGCCTGCGGGTCCGGATGTCGCGGGTAGGCGGGCCAGTCGGCGCGGGGTGCCGTCGCCGGGGGCACCGCGCCACCGAGCACCACCCGCCAGTCGAGGAGGAAACTACCGGGCGCTGGCGCGATGGCAAAGAGGGCCTGGAAGCCGCGATGCAGCAGCCCCGCCCGCGGGTCACCAGCCAGGCGCGCCAGCAGGCGCGGCGGGGCGCCGGGTAGGGACCAGGCGACGTAGGCGCTGTCGAGCTCGGTGACGGCGGCGAGCGGCACGTCAGGCTCCTCGCCGCTGAAGATGGCGCGCTGCGCGGCGTAGCGGCGGGGATAGGGCACCGCCATGGCGTTGGGGTCGAGGACGTTGAGGTAGCGCCCTTGTGGTGCCCACAGCAGGTAGGTGGCGGTGTCCCCCCAGGGCGCCGCGACCTTGGCGCCGGCGGGCAGCGCGCGCGCGAAGGCGCGGCGATCCTGCCAGCGTTCCTGGCGGGGCCCGGGATCGGTGCGGCGGGCGAAACGGGCGAGCTCCTGGGCGCTGCCGGGCAGGCTCAGCAGGGCGGCGGCAGCCAGCCCCACGCCGGCGGGAAGCGAGCCGCGGAAGGGGAGCCGCAGGCGCGGGCCGATCTCCTCGCCGCGCGCCGCCAGCTCGAAGAGCAGCCAGAGGCCGGCGAAGGGGAAGGCGTAGAGCGAGAAGCGCGACATCGACAGGTAGAGGACGCCGAAGCAGGCGGCGGCGACGCCGAAGGCATCGGCGAGCTCGCGCTCGACGGCATGATCGGAGGCGCTCTCCGGCCCCGCCGGCCGCCGGCTGCGCCAGCAGACGAAGGCGAGCGCCCAGAAGCCGAGGTTGGCGAGCACGACGACGTTCACCGGGTTGGGGCCCAGCTCGCTGCCGACGTCGACGGCGGGCCGGGTGGCCAGCACGTCGACGGACGCCAGCTTCCAGAGCAGCAGATTGGCGGGAAACGCCGGGTGCAGCAGCAGGCCGAGACCGCTGCCCAGCAGCGGGTAGAGCAGCAGCGGCCAGTCCCAGCGCCGGCGCGCCCAGCCGCGGAAGAGGAAGAGCAGCACGAACAGCCCGGCGAAGGCGTGCCAGGCGACGTAGGCCAGCGCGTAGAGCGCCGCCAGCACGCCGAGGAGGCGGTAGCGCTGCGCGCCCGCAGCGGCGACGGCGCCGAGCAGCAGCAGCAGTCCCAGCAACTCGGGCCGCAGGCGCGCGAGACGCCAGGCCACCTCCAGCGAGCCGACCCCGATTCCCAGCGGCGCCAGCAGCCCCCACCAGCCGACGGCGCGGCAGGCCAGCGCGGCGAGCGCGGCGAGGATCAGCGCGTCGAGCAAGGCGAGCGCATGGCGCCCACCGGCCGTGGGATCGGCGCCGGCGGCGAACGGAGCGAGGGCGAGGTGAAAGAGCAACACGCTGTCAGTGAAGCCGTGTTCGGTGAGCAGGCTGTAGCGAATGGCCGGCAGCTCGCGGACGATCCGTTGCTGCGCCGTCAGCCGGGCCACCGCCAGGTGGTAGGAGCTGTCGGTGTCGTAGAGCAGGGGATGGCGCTGGTGGAAGACGAGCAGGGCCGGGAGGGCGACTGCCAGCACGGCGAGCCCGGCCAGCCAGGGCAGCCGGCGCGAGTCCCTAGCCGGCATCGGGCGGCCCGCTCGAGGCGACGCTGGCGACGGTGACCTCGAGCCGGCGAGACGCCGCATCGAGGTGGAGGTCGCGCTGCGGGAACGGGATCTCGATGCCGGCGCTCTCGAGGGCGGACTTGATGAGCTCGAGCAGCGCGAAGAGGGTGGGCCGCTCGGTCATCGGGTCGACCAGCCAGACGCGCAGCTCGAGCGCCACCGCCGAATCGCCGAGGGCGGTGACCACCACTTCGGCCGGCGGATCCTCGCGCAAGCGCGGGTTGCCCGCCACCGCCGCCAGCAGCGTCGCGCGCACGCGGGCGACGTCTTCACGATAGGCGACCGAGAACGGCACCCCGAGGCGGAGGTTGGGAGTCAACGTGTGATTGACGATCACCTTGTTGACCACCTCCCGGTTGGGCAGGATGACGTCGAGCTGGTCGAGCGTGCGCAGGCGCGTCGAGCGCAGGCCGATCTGCGTCACCTGACCGTAGGTCGCGGCGATGGTGACGCGATCGCCGATGCGGAAGGGGCGGTCCCAGAGGAGACTGAAGCCGGCGATCAGGTTGCCGAGCGTGTCCTGGGCGGCGAGGCCCATTGCCAACCCCGCCACGCCGACGCCGGCGAGCAGCGAGCCGACCTGGAAGCCGGCCTGCGAGAGGGCCATGATCAGCCCCAGGGCGAGCACCGTGTAGCGCAGGAGCGGCGGCAGGATCTGCCCCAGCGCCGCATCGACGTGGGGGCGACGCAGCGCGCGATCGAGCAGCCGCGCCGCCAGCCGGCTGGCCAGCAGGAAGAAGGCGAGAACGAGGATCGCCGCCAGCAGCGACGGCAGGAAGTCGACGGTGCGCGCCAGCAGCCGCTCGCCGAGCGCTACCCAGGTCTCCCCGCGGAACAACCCCTCGCTCGGCAGCAGGGGCTGGATGTGGTGCGGGACGGGGGTGGCGGTGGGTAGGACGGATGCTGGCATCGATCTCGCACTAGGCGGCCGCGGGACCGCTGGCCCGGACGGCGGACAGCATGCACGGAGGCAACATGACCGCTACCCAGATGTTTCGCAAGCTCATCGACCCCGCCGATCCGGCGCAGGTCAACGAGTTTTACCAGAATTTCCGCCCGACGATCCCGATGGACCGCGCCCTGCTCTGTCTGGACTGCGAATCGATCTTCGAGGCAGAGGGGACCCAGAAGTGCCCGTCGTGCGGCTCGACCATCGCCTGGGCCATCGGCCGAGCGCTCAACCGCAAGCGGGAGGCGGCCCGGGGCCTGGCGGAGGACGCGCCGCACTGAGTCCCCCCCGCGCCAGTCGGCGCATGAGATCGGCGAGCAGGCTCGCTATACTGCCGCGCCATGGGCGAACGCCGCCGCAATCGTCGCTGGCCGCGGCAGCTCGACGTGCGGGTGTGGAAGTACGGTGAGGAGGGGCAGGCCAACCGTTCCATCTCGACCAACGTCTCGCGCACCGGCATCTTCGTGCGCACGCAGCAGGTGCTCCCGAGCGGCACGCGGCTGCGGCTCGAGGTAGGACACAGCGGCCGCAGCTTTGTCGTCGAGGGGGTGGTGATGCGCGCCCTGCGCACGCCCAGCCACCTGCAGTCGGTGATGCCCTCGGGCATGGGAGTGCGGTTCCTTTCCGCCGAGGAGCTGCTCTTTGAGCTGTTGCCGGCGATCGACTTCCAGGCCGAGGAACGCATTCCTACCGGCCTGGACGGCGCCGACGAGATGGAGCCCGAGGCCGAGCCGGCGCCCAAGGCGCCACCACGCGCCGCGTCTCCCGCACGACTGACCACCGCCGCGCCCACTGCCGGTGCCGGGTCGCCTGCGCCGACACCAACGACGCCGCGCGGCGTGCCGAGCTCCGCTCTGAAGACCCCGCCGGCCGGCGCCCCCGCCATCGGCTCCAGCCATCTCTTTCCCCTGCACTTTCGCGACAGCGAGCAGTTCCGGATGGTGTTCGAGCGCGACGTGCAGACCGGCGGCCTCTTCATCTCGACGCCGCGGCCGGCGCCGCTCGACGCGGTGATCCAGGTCGAGGTGATCATCGAGGGCATGGAGCTGCCGGCGGTGCGGCTGCAGGCGCGGGTGGTCCATCGCATGGAGCCGCCGCCCGGCTCGCCGCCGGGAAACCTGCTCGCCGGCATGGGCGTGCAGTTCCTCGACGTGGCGCGGGCGGTCGAGCAGCTGCGCGCCCTGCTCGGCTGATCCGCCGCCAGCTGTCCCCCGCGACGCTCCGCGGCCGTCCTCTGCCGAGGTCAGCGCGCGCCGTGACTGTGGCCCGCTGACGGGCGCAAGTGCTTGCGCTCATGCGTAATCCCGGTTGCCGACGCCGTGGCACTGCCGTTGCTCTTTGCGCCGGCGGGCCGACTCGGCCCGCTACGGAGCCGGAAACGACATTCCCTCGAATTGACCGTTCGTCCGCGAGAGGAGACCTGTGATGAAGCGACGGTGGTGGGTTGGTGGCGTCCTGATGCTCCTGCTGCTCGCCGGCGCGGCGCCCGGCGCGGCGCGTGACCACGGCTACCGGAACGGCCGCTATCGTTCCGACCGCTACACCCCCGACAACTCGGTGCGCCTACGCCTGGGGCTGTTCACTCCCGATGGCAAGTCCGACTACTTCCGCGACGCCGAGCGCGACTTCACCGGCAACGCCAAGGATCTCGAGGACATCGTCGGCGGGCTCGACTGGGTCCACCAATTCCAGGGCCCCCTCGGGTTCATGCTGTCGGCCGACTTCTTCCAGGGCAAGAACGACCAGTCGTACCGCAACTTCACCGACAACCGCGGGCGCGAGATCGTGCACACCACGACGCTCGAGATCACGCCCGTCACCGCCGGCCTGGTCTTCCAGCTCGCACCCGAGCGCTCGCCGGTGATCCCCTACGTCGGCGCCGGCGGCGGCGTCTACGCCTGGAAGCTGCGCGAGTCTGGCGACTTCATCGACTTCACCACCCCGCAGCGGGAGATCTTCACCGACACCAACCAGGACGACGGCGCGGCGCTCGGCTACTACGTGCTCGCCGGGCTCGAGGTGCCGATCGGCTCCTACTTCTCGTTCTTCGCCGAGGGCCGCTGGGACCGCGCCGACGACAAGCTGAGCAAGGACCTCGCCGGCCTGGGCACCGTCGACCTTTCGGGGCGGCGAGTGACCGGCGGCGTGGCCTGGCACTTCTGAGCCGCGCCGCACGGCGCGGCTCATCTCGAGGAGCGCAGCGACGAGGGATCTCAACGCGCCAGTTTCCACGGCCGTCATCCCGAGGGATCTCGACGTCCGGCGCATCCACCTGACTGGTCACTGCGGGCCCTCCTGAGCGGGCCCCCCGACGTGGGGCGGCGCGCGGTCCCTCCGCCGCGCGCCGCCCCACCCTCGGGTCTTCGCGCGCTCGGGTCTTCGCGCACCCGGGTCTTCGCGCACCCCCCCCGCCCGCCACTCGGCCAGGCGGTCGTGGCGCGCGTGTTAGACTGCCGAGGGACGCGTGCTGCTGCTCTCGCGCCTCGCTCTCGAGCGTGCTCAGAGCCCAGCGCGCCTCGCTCGCAGCCACACCCCCAGGAGGATCCCTTCCATGCCTTACTCCCCCATGCTCGTCAAGCCGATGCGCGAGGAGCTCACCTCCGCCGGCGTCGAGGAGCTGTTGACCGCCGCCGACGTCGACCGCTGGCTGGGCCAGCGCCAGGGCACGGCGTTGCTGGTCGTCAACTCCGTCTGCGGCTGCGCCGCCGGCGCCGCCCGGCCCGGTGTCCGCGTCGCCCTGCAGGGGGGCGCCCGCCCCGATCGCGTCGCCACCGTCTTTGCTGGCCAGGACCTCGAGGCCACCTCGCGGGCGCGCGCGCACTTCGCCGACATCCCGCCCAGCAGCCCGTCGATGGCGCTGTTCAAGGACGGCGAGCTGGTCTACTTCGTGCCCCGCCATCGCATCGAGGGCAAGATGCCGCAGGAGGTCGCCGCCGACCTCGCGCAGGCGTTCGAGCGCTGGTGCGTGGCGCCTTCGATTCGCTGAGCGTGGGCACCTTCCACCAGGACAAAGGTGAGCTGCACGGGGTCACCGTGGTGGTCGACACCGACGGGCCCGAGGTGTTCGTCGGCCGCTGTCACGAGGTGACGCCGGAGGGCGTGGTGCTGCTCGACGCCGACGCCCATGCCGTCGAGGCGGGCGCGGCCAGCAAGGAGGAGTGGGTGCGGCGGGCGGCGCGCTACGGAGTCTGGGCGCGCCACCGGCACCTGGTGGTGCCGCGCCAGCGGGTCGCCTCGATCCGTCGGCTCGGCGACGTCGCGGAGTGACGCGCTGATGGGTGGCTGGGTGGCGCTCGGGGCGGCGGGGTGCGCGCTGGCGGTGGCGGCCGGCGCCTTCGGCGCCCATGCCCTCGCCGAGCGTCTCGACGCGCACCACCTGCAGCTCTGGGAGACGGCGTCGCGCTACCTCATGTACGGCGCTTTCGGGGTGCTGCTCGCCGGCCTCGCCGCCGGGCGCTGGCCGGGCGTGGAGCGTGCCGCCTGGGTCCTGCTCGCCGGCTCCCTCGTCTTCGCCGGGACGGTGGGGGCGCTGGCGCTCGGCGGACCCCGCTGGCTGGGCGCGGTGACGCCGCTCGGCGGTACGCTGATGATCCTCGGCTTCCTGCTCTTCGCCTGGTCGTCGTGGCGGGGCTGAGCGCGAGGTGAGATTGCCGCGGGGCTCGTCCCCGTTTCTGGTGTAGGGGCGGGGCTTGTCCCCGCCCGTCTGAAGGAGCACGCGACCATGCTGAATGCAGCCCTTTCCATCCCGCCGCCGGTCAACGAGCCGGTGCGCTCCTACGCCCCCGGCTCGCCGGAGCGGGCCAGCCTGCGCCGGCGGCTCGAACAGATGCTCGGTGAGCGCATCGATATCCCGCTGCTCATCGGCGGCCGCGAGGTGCGCACCGGCCACACCCTCGAGGCGGTCTGCCCGCACGACCACCGGCACGTGCTCGCCACCTGCCACCAGGCGGGGGAGGCCGAAGTGCAGCAGGCGGCGGCCGCCGCCAAGGGGGCGTGGCGCGATTGGTCGGAGACGCCGTGGGAGGCGCGCGCGGCGATCTTTCTCAAGGCGGCCGAGTTGCTCGCCGGCCCGTGGCGGGACACGGTCAACGCCGCCACCATGCTGGGCCAGTCGAAGACCTGCTACCAGGCCGAGATCGACTCCGCCTGCGAGCTGATCGACTTCTGGCGCTTCAACCCGCACTTCATGCGCCACATCTACGCCGAGCAGCCGATCTCGCCGCGCGGCGTCTGGAACTACGTCGAGCAGCGATCGCTCGAGGGTTTCGTCTTCGCGGTGACGCCGTTCAATTTCACCGCCATCGGCGGCAATCTGCCGACGGCGCCGGCGCTGATGGGCAACGTCGTGCTGTGGAAGCCGGCCTCGACGTCGATCCTCTCCAACTACTACATCGCCCGCCTGCTCGAGGAGGCGGGGCTGCCACCGGGGGTGGTCAACTTCATCCCCGGCAGCGGCGCCAAGGTGGGCGACCCGGTGTTCGCCCACGGCGACTTCGCCGGCCTGCACTTCACCGGCTCGACGCCCACCTTCCAGGGGATGTGGCGGACCATCGCCGCCAACTTGCCGAAGTACCGCTCCTATCCGCGCATCGTCGGCGAGACCGGCGGCAAGGACTTCGTCTTCGCCCACCCCAGCGCCGCCGCCGGGCCGCTCGCCACGGCGCTGGTGCGCGGCGCCTTCGAATACCAGGGTCAGAAGTGCTCGGCCGCCTCGCGTGCCTACGTGCCGCGCTCGCTGTGGGGCGAGGTGCGGGACCGCCTGGCCGCCGACCTCGCCGCCATCAAGGTGGGCGACCCGCTCGACTTCTCCAACTTCATGGCGGCGGTGATCGACGCCAAGTCGTTCGCCAACATTCGCGGCTACCTCGATCACGCGCGGCAGAGCGGCGATGCCGAGGTGGCGCTGGGCGGCCGAGGCGATGACAACCGAGGCTGGTTCGTCGAGCCGACGGTGGTGCTGACCACCAATCCGCGCCACAAGCTGATGCAGGAGGAGATCTTCGGCCCGCTGCTGACGATCTACATCTACGACGACGCCAAGCTCGACGAGACTCTCGAGCTGTGCGACACCGCGACCCCCTATGCCTTGACCGGCGCCGTCTTCGCCCAGGATCGCGCCGCCATCGTGGCGATGAGCAAGCGGCTGCGCCACGCGGCCGGCAACTTCTACATCAATGACAAGCCGACCGGCGCGGTGGTCGGCCAGCAGCCCTTCGGCGGCGGCCGGGCCTCGGGGACCAACGACAAGGCGGGCTCGGCGATCAACCTGCAGCGCTGGGCGTCGCAGCGGTCGATCAAGGAGAACTTCGTGCCGCCCAGCGACTTCCGCTACCCGCACATGGAAGACGAGGCGACGACGGGCCGGCAGTAGTCGGGTGCGGGCGGTGGCACCGTCCGCGTCTAGCGCCGTACAGTTCGGCCCCGTGTCCGCCAGCCTCCCCGCCTGGCGGCGCCTCGTCGTCCGCGCTTTCGCCGGCCGCCTGGCGCTGCTCGCCGTCGCCTGGTGGATGCAGCGCGGGCGCCGCGGCGATCGGCGCTGGTGCCGCCCCTCGGTCCCGCGCGGCTCTGGATCTCTGGCCTCGAGGACGGCGACTGGGCCCCCAAGACAACTAAATTGGTTTTAAGAGGCGTAACGTCGGATTGGGTTTTAGCAAGGCGAACCGGCGCCGACAACGAGGGCCCCGGTGCGGGGGGAGGGTGGCGTGACAGCGCTTGGGAAGCGCACCAAAAAGACCGACGACCAGGATCTTGTGCTCGAGTGGCTGCGCCAGCTGCCGGACACCGGCGAGGGGAGCTTCGAGGGGCTCGTCGCCTCGCTCCTGACGCGCCTTACGGGCTATTCCTGGCGAGTTTCCTCGGCGGGGGCGCAACAAGGACGGGACGCGGGGTCTTACCCGCTCGGGGACATCTCGCGGGTGGTGGAGTGCAAGCGTTACTCCGCCGACACGCCACTCAAGAAGACGGAGTTGCTCGGAAAGCTGGTCGATGCCACACCAAGGGGCCATGCTCTCGACGCTTGGGTCCTCGCCACTACCGCGCGGGTGGGCGACCAGGTCCAGGACGCGCTGACCAGCGAGGGTCGTGAGCGCGGGGTGTTCGTCGAGTTCGTCGACGTGTCTGAGGACGAGCTCGGCAACCTTCTGACGCTGGTTGTGGGCGAGCGCCAAGCGCTCGCAATGAGTGACTCTCCCTGGCGACCACCAGTGGGGGTGCGGCGGGCGCTCGAACGCCTCGCGGCGCGAAGAGACTTCGCTGAGGCGCGTGGTCGGGTCGGGCGAGCCTTCGATCCGGCGCTTCTGGGGTACGACGGCATCGCAACGACGTTGCGAGAGGGCTTTCTTGCGGCGACCACGGATGGAGCTGCGAGCCGCGCGTTCTTCGGCCAGGACGTCTTGCCGGGTGCTGCATCCGCCCTTGTCGTGCCTCGGCCGCGTTTTCACGCCGCCTTGGATGCGTGGTGGCAGGCGTGGTCCCAGAGCCCGAGCGTTGCAGTGGTGCATGGTCGGGAGGGAAGCGGCAAGACGTGGCTGGTGGCGTCATGGGTGGCGGAGCGTCTGCTGAGTGGCCCGAACGCACCACCGATCATCGTCTGGTGCGGCTGGCGGCGATTTCGGGCCGTCGGTCTCGACACACTGCTTGCGGAGCTGCTGGCGGAGGGGACAAGGGCGTACGGGCCACAGGCTCTCGAGAGGCGCGTGCTGGGGTGGGCGGGCCGGCGTGGGAGCGCGCCTGCGTTCCTGCTGGTGC
>DASYUP010000026.1:0-8879 GCA_036001185.1 Thermoanaerobaculia bacterium | reverse complement strand
CCCCAATGCGTGGGAACCGCCGAATCTGCTGCTCGACTGGAACACCAGAAGCACCGGTGACGGCAAGCACATCCTCAAGATCGAGTTCGGCACTGGCGGCGTCCCGCTGTCGCCGCAGCCGGCCACCGACACGGTCGCCTTCCACGTCGACAACGCGGCGCCGCAGACGACGTTCGTCGTCGAGTACCGCAAGAACGGGCTCGGCCCATTCCTGCCGCTCACCTTCCCCTGCCCGCTGGTCAGGCGGGGAGCGGTGCCGCAGAACCTCGAGTTCCGCGTCAGCTTCACCGTCGCCGCGAACCATCTGCGGGACGTCTCCGTCGGCGGCGGCGGCTGCGGTGCCGGCGACATGGTCTACACCTCCGGGGCGCCGGCCACCTGGTTCCCCAACGCGGCGGTCAATCCCACCAGCGTCGCCCACTGGCACGTGGCGGTCAGCGACAACTCGGCGGTGGTGACGGCGTTCTTCCAGCTCGCTGCCAGCGCGCTGCAGGGCACCTACTCGTTCAGCGCCTGGGCGGCCAGCCGCGCGCTCAATCCCGCCGGTGGCGATACCGGCCACCTGCAAACGCCGATGTACGAATACGACCCCTCGGACATCTACACGGCCCCGAGCTTCTTCTTCTCGGTGATCGACGCCGACTGAGCAAAGGTGAGACGAGGGTGGCGGCGGAGCGCAACCTCTGCCGCCATCCTCGCTCTCGACCATGCCATGCACGACGGATCGCCTTGGCTCTACCTGACCCTCTGCGTGCTCGCCACCTGGCGGGTGGCGCACCTGGTGGCGCACGAGGACGGTCCCTTCGACGCCATTGTCCTCCTGCGCGCCCGAGCCGGCCACGGCATGCTCGGCCGCCTGATGGACTGCTCCTACTGCCTGAGCCTGTGGATCGCCGCCCCAGCCGCGCTGCTCCTCGCCCGTCGGTTTCCCGAGTGGTGCGTGGCATGGCTGGCGATCTCCGGCGGCTCGACGCTGCTCGAGAAACTCTCGGCCCCGGCCGCGGCGATGAATCTCCCTCTCGAAGGAGCTCACCAAGATGTCCTGCTGCGGACAGAGACGCGCCTCGATGACGACCCAGAGCGCCCGCCCACGCGCGACGCCGCCCCGCGGTCCCTCGCGCCTGGCGCCTGAACCCATCTCACGGCAAGCATCCACACCCACCGCGTCGGTGCTGCTGCGGCACGCGAGCGCGGGGACCATCGCGCTGCGCGGCCCGCGCTCGGGACGGATCTACCTGTTCTCCGATACCGCAGCCAGCGCGGTCCTGGCCCAGGACGTCGACGCCCTGCTGCGCAGCGGCGCCCTGGAGCACGCGCCGACCGGCGGGTGAGGCCGCCGGCGCGCCTGGGTAGAATACCCACGACCGCCATGAGCAAGACGCTGCCTGCCGATCGCGAGGCGACCTTCTGGGCCGGCGTCGAGGAGGCCTCGAAGTTCTTCATGGGTGGATCCGATGCGCAACGGACCCTCGAGCGCCTCGCCGCGGTCCTCGACGAGGCGGCGATTCCCTATGCCATCCTCGGCGCGATGGCGCTCAACGAGTGGGGCTATCGGCGAGTCACGGTCGACGTCGACGTCCTCCTCACGCCGGACGGACTCGCCCGTCTCAAGTCCGTGGCTCTTGGCAAGGGGTGGGTGGAGAAGTCCCCTGGCAGCCGGGGCCTGCGCGACGCGACAACCGGTGTCCACGTCGATGTCGTGCTGGCCGGGGAGTTTCCTGGCGATGGCAAGCCCAAGCCGGTCGCCTTCCCCGATCCGGCTCGCGTCGCCGTCCGCGGCCAGCGGGTGGCCCTGCTGCCGCTGCCGACGCTCGTCGAGCTCAAGCTGGCCTCGGGGCTGAGCGCACCGCACCGCCTCAAGGACCTCGCCGATGTGCTCGAGCTCGTGCGCGCTTTGGACCTGCCGCGCGACCTCGCGGCCTCACTCGATCCGTCCGTCCGCGCCAAGTACGAGGAGCTGTGGGCGGCGGCGCAGACCCGCGATCCGGAGTAGGACAGGTCGGAACAGCCGCGGCGCCGACCGACCGGAGCCGCTGGAGCCAGGAGCCCCCATGAGACATCTCGCCGCCGCGGTCACCCTGATCTCGATCCTGCCGGTCGCACCGTTCTGCCCTCTCGCCAGCGCCGCGGAGGGAGGAGACCGGGTCGCCGCCGCGGAAGCGCTCGTCGATCGGCTTGCGCAAGGGGACTTCGCCGGTGTCGTGGCGGGGTTCGACGCCACGATGACGAAGGGCCTCCCCGAGGCCAAGCTGCGTGCCGTGTGGACCGGGCTGCTCGGGCAGACTGGGGCGTTCCTCAGTCGCCTGGGATCGCGGAGTGAAAAGTCGGGCGCTTACGACGTCGTCGTCGTCTCGTGCCGGTTCGAGCGCGCGACGCTCGACGCCAAGGTTGCCTTTTCGGCCGATGGCAAGGTGGCGGCACTCTTCTTCGCCCCCAGCGCTGCGACGGCGCCGGCGGAGTGGCAGGCACCCCCCTACGTTCGCCCCGGCGACTTGGTCGAGCGCCAGGTGACCGTCAGCCGCGGGGAGTGGGCGCTGCCCGGCACGCTCTCCCTGCCGGCAGGAAAGGGCCCCTTCCCCGCTCTCGTGCTCGTGCAGGGCTCGGGCCCACAGGATCGCGACGAGACGATCGGCGCCAACAAGCCGTTTCGCGACCTCGCCCTCGGGCTCGCCTCGCGCGGCATAGCGGTACTGCGCTACGACAAGCGCACGCTGGCCCATGGCGACCGCCTGCAAGGGGCCGCGCTCGCCTCGCTCACCGTCAACGAGGAAACCGTCGACGACGCCCTGGCGGCCGCGCGCCTGCTGCGCAGCACGCCGGAGGTCGACCCGCGACGCGTCTTCGTCCTCGGCCACAGCCTCGGCGGCATGCTGCTGCCGCGCATCGGTCAGCGCGACCGCGAGCTCGCCGGCCTCGTCGTGCTCGCCGGCACGACGAGACCGTTGACGGCGGTGATCCGCGAACAGCTCGCGTACCTCGAGAGCCTGGGCGGCGCCGGCGATCCCCAGCAGCTCGCCGCCATGCGGGCGGACCTCGCCAAGGTGGAGGCCCTCGACCCGGCGAAGCCACCGACCGGCGAGCCCGTGCTGCTGATGGGTGCGCCACCGGCGTATTGGCTCGACCTCCAGGGCTATCAGCCGGCCGCGGTGGCGGCGCACCTGCCGCAGCGCATGCTGGTGTTGCAGGGCGAGCGCGACTACCAGGTGACGATGGAGGACCTCGCGGGCTGGCAGCGGGCGCTCGCCGGGCGTGCCGACGTCACCTTCCGGACCTATCGCGACCTAAACCACCTGTTCATGACCGGCAACGGCAAGGCCACGCCCGCCGAATACCAGCGGGCGGGCCACGTCGCCGCCGAGGTGGTCGACGACATCGCGGGCTTCGTCCGACGCTGAGCTGATCGCCCAGCCCGCGACCCGGCTCAGTCGCCGGGCGAGGAGCTGATCACCGTCCGCAGATGTGCGGTGCCGCGCTCGAGCTCGTCGAGCACCTCGTTGACCTCGGCCGCCCGGCGGGGCACGGTGCGCGTGACGGCTCGCGCGAGGTTGATGGCGCCGGTGCGGGCGAGATCCATCAGTTCGAGCAGCTCCTCGCGCGTGTGGTCGGAGCAGCCGACGATCCGCCGCTCGTACGCCAGCACGTCGGTATAGGCGTCGAAGGCCAGCGCGCGGAGGTTGATCGCCACCAGGATTAGGCGTCCACCCGGCGCCAGCCCGCGCAGCGCGGCGACAGTGGTCGCGGCATCGCCGACGAAATCGAGCGCCACGTCGACCTCGCGCAGCGCCGCAGCCTCTGTGGGGACCGCGCCGAGCGACGCGGCGAGCTGCAGCTTTGCGGGGACGCGATCGACGGCGAACACGCGCGCGGCGCCGAGGGCGCGCGCCAGTTGCAGCGCGGAGATGCCGAGGCCGCCGAAACCCAGGATGGCGACCGACTCCCCCGGGCGCAGCGACGCCAGCCGCAAGGCATGCAGGGCGGTAGCCGTCGAGCACATCATGATCGCCGCCTGCTCGAGGGGCACCTCGTCGGGCACCGGGATGGCGTTTTCGGCCGGGACGACGATACGTTCCGCGTAGCCGCCGTCGCGGTCCTTGCCGAGCATGTCGCCACAGGGGAGCAGGTAGTGCAACGCCACCCGGTCCCCGACAGCGACGCTACCGACGCCTTCACCGGTGGCGGCGACGACTCCCGCGATCTCGTGGCCGAGGGTGAGGGGTAGCCGCACGCGGGAGGCGTCGGCGCGGTAGTGGGCGTCGCTGTGGCAGATGCCGGCGCAGCGGATCTCGACCAGCACCTCGCCGCGCCCGGGGTGGGGATCCGCGACCACCTGCGCCTCGAGAGGCAGCCCCCCTCCCACCAGCCTTAGAGCGCGCATGCGGCCGCCATTCTAGGGCGGCCGCTGCCCCCGCGCGCACGCAGCGGCGCGCTCGCGCAGCAGCTCGCGCTCGCGGGCGTTCTTGGTGAGCGCCGCCGCGCGCTCGAGCTCGGCGCGCGCCTCGTCGAAGCGGCCGAGCTTGGCGAGCAGGTCGCCGCGCACGCTCGGCAGCAGGTGGTAGCCGGCGAGGGATGGCTCGGCGGCGAGCGCGTCGACCAGCTCGAGGCCGGCGGCCGGCCCGAACGCCATCGCCACCGCCACCGCGCGGTTGAGCTCCACCACCGGCGACGGCAGGAGCTCGGCGAGCGCGTCGTAGAGGGCGGCGATGCGCGCCCAGTCGGTCTCCTCGGCGCGATGCGCCCGCGCGTGGCAGGCGGCGATCGCCGCCTGCAGCGCGTACGGGCCGAGGGTGCCGCCGAGCTCCTCCACCCGCGCCAGGGCCGCGAGGCCGCGGCGGATGAGGAGCTGGTTCCAGCGCCCGCGGTCCTGGTCGAGCAGCAGGACCGGCTCGCCCGTCGGGCCGGTGCGGGCCCGCGCGCGCGACGCTTGGATCTCCATCAGCGCCGCCAGGCCGTGGACCTCCGGCTCCCGCGGCGCCAGCTCGGCGAGGATGCGGCCGAGGCGGAGAGCGTCCTCGCAGAGCGCCGGCCGCATCCAGTCTTCGCCGGCGGTGGCGGCGTAGCCCTCGTTGAAGACCAGGTAGATGACCTCGAGCACCGACGATAGCCGGGCCGCGAGCTCGGCCCCGCGGGGGACCTCGAAGGGGACGCGCGCCGCGGCCAGGGTGCGTTTGGCGCGGACGATGCGCTGCGCGACGGTGGGCTCGGGGACGAGGAAGGCGCGGGCGATCTCCTCAGTGGTCAGGCCGCCGAGCAGGCGGAGGGTGAGCGCCACCCGCGCCTCGCGGGAGAGCACCGGGTGGCAGGCGATGAAGAGCAAGCGCAGCAAGTCGTCACCCACCGGGTCGTCGAGAGCGGCGTCGAGGTCCGCCGCGGCCAGCGCCTGCTCCAGCTCGGCGTCGCGGCCAAGCTCGTCGTGCTTGCGCGCGATGAGCTTGCGGCGACGCAGCCGGTCGATGGCCCGGTGCTTGGCAGTGGCCATGAGCCAGGCCCCCGGGTTGTCCGGGATGCCCGACTCCGGCCAGCGCTCGAGCGCCGCGACGAGGGCGTCCTGCGCCAGGTCTTCGGCGACCCCGACGTCGCGGACGATACGCGTCAGCCCGGCGATGAGCCGGGCCGACTCGATGCGCCAGACCGCGTCGATGGCGCGGTGGGCGTCCGACGCCATGCCGTCAGGGCTCGGCCGTGCCGCCGCTGACCATCCACGGCGTGCCGAAGCGGTCGACCAGCATGCCGAAGCCCTCGGCCCAGAAGGTCTTGTCGAACGGCATGGTCACCTTGCCGCCGGCGCCCAGGGCCTCGAACTTCTTGTTCGCCTCAGCTGCCGTCGGATAGGTCAGCGACAGCGAGAACCCCTTCCTCTCTTGGCGCTGGCCGGGCATGCCGTCCGAGGCCATCAGGACGTGGCCGTCGAGGGCGAGGCGGGCGTGCATGATGAGGTCGGCGCTGCCGGGCGGCGACTGCTCAGCCATCGGCGAGTCGCCGTGGGTCATCATCGCCTCGAGCTTGCCGCCCAGGGTGCGCTCGTAGAAGCGCATCGCCTCGGCGCAGTTGCCGTCGAAGAACAGGTAGGCGTCGAGCTGGCTCATGGCAAGGCTCCTTTCGTTCCCCGTCGAGAGTTTCATCAGACCGCGGAGCGTCAGCCCCTCGCCCCTTTGGCGAGCTGCTCGGCCTTCGCCCGCAGGCGCTCCTCCTGCTCTCGTAGCTCGGGTGTGAATTCGGCCCCGAAGTCGTCCGCCTCGAAGACCTGGCGGATCTCGATCTCCGACTCGCTGCCGGTGGGGTTCGGGCAGCGCTTGACCCAGTCGATGGCGTCCTGCAGCGAGCCCAGCTGCCAGATCCAGTAGCCGGCGATCAACTCCTTGGACTCGGCGAACGGGCCGTCGATCACCGTCCGCTTGCTGCCCGAGAACCTCACCCGGGCGCCCTTCGAGCTCGGGTGGAGGCCCTCACCGGCGAGCATCACCCCCGCCTCCACCAGCTGCTCGTTGAACTTCCCCATCTCCGTCAGCAGCTCCTCACTGGGCATGACGTTCGCCTCGGTGTCCTTGGTGGCCTTGACCAGCACCATGAATCGCATCGTTCTGCTCTCCTTTGCTTGCGGGCTCGCGGTGGCCCGGTCCCTATTTAGACGACGAACGGGGGGCCGCGAAATCGACACTCGCCAGCTCCCCGAGCCCGGAGGCGCGAGAATGCAAGTTTCCAACCGGCCGGCACTACGAGCTCGCCGGCTCGATGTCGACCGCGATGTGACGCCACTCGCCGCGCCGGAAGCGCAACACGCTGAGCACGGCGCGGGTGAGGTGGCCGAGCACGATCGCCAACCAGATGTCGCCGGGGTGGAGCCCGCGCAGAGACTGCAGCACGGCGCACAGCCCGATGGGGACGGCGATCTGCGAGACGATCGAGATGTAGAGCGGCCCCCGCGTGTCGCCGGTGCCCTGCAGGCCGCCGGTGTAGGCGAGCGCCACGGTGATGAAGAAGCCGGAGAGGGCGAGGTAGCGCAGCAGCTGCTCGCCGATCGAGGTCACCTGCGGGTCGGTCATGCCGAAGATCGCCAGCAGGTACTTCGGAATGACCAGGAAGAGGGCGCCGATCAGCGCCGCCACGCCGAGGCCGAAGCGCGAGGCGACCGCCACGCCGCGCATCGCCCGCTCGGGGTTGCCGGCCCCCAGGTTCTGCCCGGCAATGGTGGCGGTGGCGCCCATCAGCCCCACCGAAGTCCAGGTGATGAGCGAGAAGAGCTCCGAGTAGCAGACGGCGTAGGCCGCCTGGGCGGCGGCGCTGTACGGCAGCGAGCCGATGAAGCGCAGCAGCAGCACCCCGGCGACGTTCATGGCGATGCCCTGCAGCCCGGTCGGCAGGCCGAAGCGGAACAGCGAGCGGATGATGGCCCAGTCGACGCGCATGTCCATGCCGGCGTGGAAGTGGATGACCGAGCCGCGGGCGAACAGCTTGCTCACCCCGTAGATCGCCACGATGGTGCTGCTGGCGATGGTGCCCAGCGCGGCACCGAGGGTGCCGAGCCGCGGGATGAGGAGGACGTTGAAGACGATGGTGAGGACGGTCATGGCGACGCCGAGGCGCATCGGCGTTCGCGGGTCGCCGGCGGCGCGGAAGGCGCCGCCCAGCATGAAGAACATCATCAGGCCGAAGATGCCGACGAACATGGCGCGCAGGAAGGGCAGCGCCTCGGCCTGCACGGCGGGCGCCGCGTTGATGCTGTCGAGCAGGGCGGGGGCGGCGAAGTAGCCGATGGCCGCCATCAGGGCGGAGAGCGCGAAGGCGGTGAGGAAGGCCTGGTAGACGACGCGGTTGACCTTCTCCGGCTGGTTGGCGCCGGCGAAGCGGGCGACCAACACCGCCATGCCGGTGAACAGTGAGCTGATGAAGACGATGACGACGATGATGATCTGCCAGCTCACGCCGATGGCGGCGTTGGCGGTGTAGCCGACGTAGTGGCCCACCATGGCGTGGTCGATGATGCCCTGCAGGCCGGCGATGGCGTTCTGCAGCATCGTCGGCCAAGCCCGGCGCCAGACGGCGGGACCGAGAGGGCCTTCGATGATCGAGCGGTCGAATTTCTGCGCCGGCTTCACTTCCCGCGCCGCGCGTCGAGGCTCCAGGGGCCGGCGCCGGCGGCCGAGAAGTAGAGCCAGAGGAAGCAGTAGAGGATGGCGGGGATGCCGTTGTTGATGGTCGGCCAGAAGCTCTGCGGGAAGTGGAACTGGAAGTAGGCCACCGCCATCTCGCCGGAGAGCAGGAACGCCACCGGACGGGTGAAGAGGCCGAGCAGCAGGAGACCGCCGCCGAAGAGCTCGAGCACGCCGCCGATCCATGTCTGCGACCACATCGGCGCCGTGGCTCCGTCCGGCATCGCGGCCGGGAAGGCGAAGAGAATCGTCGAGCCGGCCAACATGAAGATGAAGGCGGCGACGATGCGCAGCAGACTCTGCAGCTGCGGCGTCAGGGTGGGCCAGCGGGAGACGAGCTTGGGAGTGGTCATCGATGGTCCTCCGGGAAAGCTCCACCGGGTCGCGGTGGGGCGCCTACTGTACCGACGAACGGGGCGGGGCGAGATCGACACGCGGCGGGCGGCCTCTGGGGCGTGCCGAGGAGCGGCGTTGCGCGGACGGACGGGCGAGAAAGCGGGCCAGAGCGCGCGGCTCGTCCCTACGGCTCGTGTCGCGGGCTCTGCCACTGCTGGGCCGCGGACGGCGCCGCCTTGGGCACCGGCGTGGCGAACGCCTTGCCGAAGCGGTAGCCCTGCGGCCCGCGGTGGCGGGCCTGATCGGCGGCCTGGTGATCGACCAGCACCCAGTCGCAGAGCTCGCGAAGGTCGCCGTCGCGTCGCTGGGTGACCCGGGCGAGGTGGCCGCCCGGCC
>DASYUP010000025.1:0-4338 GCA_036001185.1 Thermoanaerobaculia bacterium | reverse complement strand
CCCCGGGTCTAGCCTCGTGAGGCCTTCGGCGCGCAGGTCGATGTCCTCGATCCTGCGCGGGCGCGACGCCGGGGGCACGGCGGCCAGCAGCCGGCCGGCCAGCGCCGCCAGGGTCTCGCCGGTCGCCGGGTGCACCCAATCCGGAGCCACCTCGCTCGCCGGCAGCGCGAGGTGGACGTGGCGCACGAGCTCCGGGTCCGGCAGCTCGCGCCCGTCGAGGCGGATGAGCTCCCGCCCGTAGGCCGTGAGGTCGAGGTCGATCGGTCGCGGTGCGTAGCGATCGCCCCCGCGCTCGCGTCCCAGCTGCCGCTCGACCTCGCGCAGCACCTGGCTCTTCAAGCGCGCCGCCGGCAGGTCGGTGACGATGAGGAGAGCGGCATTGAGGAAGGTCGGCTGCCCGCTGGGCCCCACCGGCGCCGTCTCCCATGGCGACGAGGCGGCGAGGACCCTGGTGCGTTCGGCCAGCAGCCGCGCGGCGGCAGGGAGGTTCCGCCGGGGCTCGACGTTGGAGCCCAAGCTGACGATGGCCTCAACCATCCTCACCCGCCGCCCGCTCGATCTCCACTCCCACCGAACGGGCGAAGCGCAGGGCGCCGGGCTTCTCCACCCGCACCCGCACGCGCGCCACGCCGAACTCGTCGAGCGCGATGCGGGCGAGCTCGGCGGCCAGCCGCTCGACGAGCAGGTGGCTCGATCCCTCCACGTGCTCGATCACCCGCTTGCAGACGCTGCGGTAGTTGACCGCCTGGGCGATGTCGTCGCTCGCCGCGGCGGGGCGCGTGTCGACCCACAGCTCGAGGTTGATGAGGATGTCCTGCCGTTCACGGCGTTCCTCGGGGTTGATGCCGAGGATGCCGCGCACCAGCAGGTCGCGAATGAGGATGCGATCGCCGCTCACAGGTATTCGCCTCCGTCCACGGGCAGCACCACGCCGGTGGCGAAATCCTCGCGCAGCAAGAAGAGCACCGCCGCCACCAGCGGTGCCGCGCCGCCGGCGCGTCCGAGCGGCACTCCCGCCGCCACTCGCCTGCCGAGCTCCCCGTCCCCTTCGCCCGGCGGCGGCAGCATCGCGCCGGGCGCCACCGCGTTGACGGTTACCCGCGGCGCCAGCTCGAGAGCCAGCAGCTCGGTGAGATGGATGAGCGCCGCCTTGCTCACCCGGTAGGCGAGGTGACCACGGGCCGGCCGGCGGACCCGTGCGTCGGTAACGTTGACGATCTTGGCCCTCGCTTCCCGGGGCAGGCCGCCGGCGAAGGCCTGGGCGAGGAGGAAGGGTGCCCGCAGGTTGAGGGCGAGCTGCGCGTCCCACGCCTCGACGGTAGTGGTCGCCAGCTCGCCGGGCAAGAAGAGGGCCGCATTGTTGACCAGGATGTCGAGACCGCCGAGCTGCTGGCGTGCGGCGGCGATCAGGGCGGCGCACACCTCGGGTACGGACAGGTCGTACCGCAAGGGGACGGCACGGCCGCCGCGGGCGTTGATCTCCGCCGCGGTCTCCTCGGCGCCGGCGCTCGAGCGCCAGTGGTGCAATGCCACCGCGCAACCGGCGTCGGCGAGGGCCAGCGCGAGCTCGCGCCCCAGCCGCACGCCGGCGCCGGTGACCAAGGCCCTGCGACCGGAAAGCTCCATGCGGCCGTGCAGGATAGCACCGGGACTGCCCTGGCACGCGCCTTGCCCTAGAGGGCGCCGGAGGATGACACCCATGCGTTCCGCTCTCCACGGTCTCACTTTTGCAGCGGCTCTTGCCGCGGCGATCGGGAGCCCCGCCGGTGCAGCCGGCGCGGGCGCCCCCGCGCCGCCGCCGGGGCCGGTCTTCGATATCACCCCGCTCTCGCTTCGCCTGTTCAACGCCGAGACCCGCTACTGGACGCATCTGCGTCAGCTGCTCAGCTCCGGTGACCAGCGTCGAATGTCACAGGCGAACTCACGGTTCCAGCTGCAGACCGCCTTCTGGAGCGACCCCCAGCGCGACCCCTTCTACGACCGCGCGCGGAACAACGTGCGCGACGGCTACGTCAAGCTCTACAAAGAAATGCTGCGGCGGGAGTATCCACTCGATGACTTCGTGGAGGAGGTGCTGCAGCGGGGGCGCTACGCCGAGCGGGTTGCCGGCCCTTCGTGGCGCGTCGACGTCGTGCCTCGCCTCGCCATCGGCAGCCACGGTTACGTCGGTGCCCGCCTGGCGCTCCCCGACACCGGCAATCCGGTGCTGGGGCGCTACACGATGCAGGTTCGCCGCGGCTACTTCAACCACGAATGGGCGTTGGGCCTGCGCTACAACCACGGCCCACGCTACTTCGAGCTCGAGCGGGTGACCGGCGACCGCAAGACCGGCGATCGCTACTCCGGAACCGTCGTGTTGCGGTTCTAGCTCGGCCGGTGGGGGAGGGGGGGACCGTGCGAGCCGAGCATCTGAAGCGCTATCGGGAGATCGCCGCCTTGCTGTGGAAGTACGGGCGGTCCGACCTGGCGCGGCTGCCCGGTCTCGACGTCGGCAGCCTGCCCGAGGCCGACGCCGCGCAGTCACCGCAGGCCGAGGAGCTGGCGGCCGACCTCGAGCGCATGGGGGCGACCTTCATCAAGGTGGGGCAGCTGCTCTCCACCCGCGCCGACCTGCTGCCGCTGCCCTATCTCCAGGCCCTGTCGCGCCTGCAGGACCGCGTCGAACCATTCGCCTTCGCCGACGTCGAGCGCATCGTTTCGGCCGAGCTGGGGGTACGGCTCTCCAAGGCGTTCGGCGAGTTCGAGACGACGCCGATGGCCTCCGCCTCGCTGGCGCAGGTCCACCGCGCCGTGCTGCGCGACGGCCGCGAGGTGGCGGTGAAGGTGCAGCGGCCGGGAATCCGCGAAGAGGTAGTGGGCGATCTCGAGGTCTTCGCCGAGCTCGCCGAGCTGGCGGAGAAACACACCGAGGTCGGCCGCACCTACCAGCTGGCGGCGCTGGTGGAAGAGTTTCGCCACAGCCTGCTGCGCGAGCTCGACTACCTGCGCGAGGCATCCCACCTGCAGCTGCTCAGGCGCAATCTCGCCGAGTTCGACCGCCTGGTGGTGCCAGCGCCGATCGAGGGTTACACCACCAGCCGCGTGCTCACCATGGAACGGGTGCACGGCACCAAGATCGACAAGCTCTCCTCGGTGGTGCGCACCGACCTCGACGGCTACCAGCTCGGCGACCAATTGCTCGCCGCCTATCTGCGCCAGATCCTCGTCGACGGCTTCTTCCACGCCGATCCCCACCCGGGCAACGTCCTGCTGACGCACGACCACCGGGTGGCGCTGCTCGACCTCGGCATGGTCGGGCATATCGCCCCGAGCATGCAGGAGCAGCTGCTCAAGCTGCTGCTGGCGGTCACTGACGGTCACGGCGACGAGGCCGCCGACCTGGTGGTGCGGATCGGCAGCCGCCGCGACGGCTTCGACCCGCAACGTTTCCGCCGTCGCATCACCGACCTGGTTGCCGAGCACCGCGAGGCGCCGCTGGCGCAGCTGCAGGTCGGGCGCGTGGTGCTCGAGCTGGTGACCCACGCCAACAGCGCCGGCGTCAGGGTGCCGCCGGAGCTGGCGCTGCTCGGCAAGACGCTGCTCAACCTCGACCAGGTGGTGCGCTCGCTGGCGCCCGACCTCGACGTCAACGAGGCCACCCGCCGGCACCTCGGCGCCCTGGTGCGCAAGCGCATGTGGCGCGCCGTCACCCCGGCCACGGTCTTCCGGGCGCTCAGCGAGAGCAAGGAGCTGGCCGAGCAGCTGCCCTCGCGGCTCAACCGCATCCTCACCCACCTGGCCGAGAACGACCTGCGGGTCAACGTCGACGCCATCGACGAGACCGAGCTGATCAAGGGCTTCCAGAAGGTCGCCAACCGCATCTCGGGCGGCCTGCTGGTGGCGGCGCTGATCATCGGTGCGGCGCTGATGATGCGGGTGCAGACAGCGTTCACGCTTTTCGGCTATCCCGGGCTGGCGATGATCTTCTTCCTGCTCGCCGCTGCCGGCGGCTGCGCCATGTTGTGGGCCATCCTCACCGGCGACCGCTGAGAGGAGGGCGCTCGAGGTCGCGCTAGGATCGCTGCCTTGGCGCCCAGCCCCGCAGAGCCCCCGCCGAACGCCGCGCCCGAGCCGCCGCCGCTATCGGCGCGGCTCGCCGCGTCTGCCGTCTACCTGGTCATTGCGCTGCTCGGCAGCACCTTGCGGCTGCGCTGGAGCGGCGGCGAGCGCTTCCGTGAAGTGGTACGCAGCCGCCGCCCCACCATCTTCATCGCCTGGCACCATCAGCTCTTCCTCGTCTCCTGGCTGATCTGGAGCAAGGCCGTGCTCCGCGGTCTGCCGCTGGTGGTGCTGATCAGC
>DASYUP010000024.1:0-2136 GCA_036001185.1 Thermoanaerobaculia bacterium | reverse complement strand
TCCAGCCGCCAAGTAGGTCCCTTGGACGCGACGGCCCCGCCAGCACCAGCGCGAACCCCGGTGCCGGCGGCGGTTGCGTGGCGTCTCTCGCTGCCGCGGGGGCGCAGGCTCGAGCTCGGCAGCACGCCGCGCATCATGGGGGTGCTCAACCTGACCCCCGACTCCTTCAGCGACGGCGGGCGCTTCACCGACGTCGAGGAGGCCCTCGCTGCGGCGCGCGCCATGCTCGCCGCCGGCGCCACGCTCCTCGACCTCGGCGCCGAGTCGACCCGCCCCGCCGGCAAGACCTACGGCGCCGGGGCCGCATGGGTGCCGGTCGACGAGGAGCTGCGGCGCCTGTTGCCGACCCTCGAGAGGCTGCGCGCCGAGACCGACGCCGTCCTCTCGGTGGACACCCGCAAGGGTGCGGTGGCCCGCGCCGCCCTCGCCGCCGGCGCCGACCTCGTCAACGACGTGGCTGCCCTCGCCGACCCCGAGCTCGCCGCCGCGGTGGCCGCCGCCGGCTGCCCGGTCGTGCTGATGCACAGCCGCGGCGAGCTCGATGACATGCACCTCCACGCGCGCTACGACGACGTCACGCGCGAGGTGCGCGACGAGCTCGCCGCCGTCCTCGAACGCGCCGTCGCCGCGGGGGTCGACCGCGAGCAGATCGTGCTCGATCCCGGCATCGGGTTCGCAAAGACACGCCAGCACAACCTCTCGCTGCTGCGCCACCTCGACCGGCTCGGCGAGCTCGGTCGGCCGCTGCTCGTGGGAGCGAGCCGCAAGAGCTTCATCGGCGAGCTGACCGGCGCCCCACCGGCCGGACGGCTCGCCGGCAGCCTCGCGGCCGTCGCCTGGGCGGCGCGGCATGGCGCCGCCATCGTCCGCGTCCACGACGTCGCCGACACCGTCGACTTCCTCAAGGTCTACGATGCGATCGAGCGACCTCCGGCATGACCGCCGTCCAGAACTTCCTCCACCTCCTCACCTGGCGCGACGCCCTCGACGTGCTGCTGGTGGCGGTCGTCATCTACAACCTCCTGCTGCTCATCCGCGGCACCCGCGCGGTGCAGATCGTCTACGGCATCCTGCTGCTGTTCGGCGTCTACTACCTCGCCCGCCTGGGCGACCTGCTGACCCTCGAGACGGCGCTCTCGGCGTTCCTCACCTTCCTCCCCTTTGCCATCATCGTCCTCTTCCAGGACGAGATCCGCCGCGCGCTCGCCCAGTTCGGCAGCAAGCCGATCTGGGGCATCGGCAGCCACCAGCGGGTGGAGTCGGTGTTCAACGAGGTGGTGCTGGCGGCGACGGCGATGTCGGCGCGGCGGATGGGGGCGCTCATCGTCTTCGAGCGCATGGAGGGGCTCAAGAACTTCGTCGACAACGGCATCCGGCTCGACTCGGTGGTCTCCTACGACCTGCTGCTCAACGTGTTCAACCCGCACACTCCCCTCCACGACGGCGCGGTGATCGTGCAGGGCGACCGCCTCGCCGCCGCCGCCTGCTACCTGCCGCTCACCCGCACCGCCGAGCTGTCGAAGGAGTACGGCACCCGTCACCGCGCCGCCCTCGGCATCAGCGAGGAGACCGACGCGGTGGCGGTGGTGGTCTCTGAAGAGACCGGTCGCATCTCGGTGGCGCACCAGGGCGAGCTGCTGCGCGACCTCGACTCCAACGCGCTGCGCAACACCCTCTACAAGCTGCTGATCACCGACCTCTACCCGCAGGCGGTGCCGCTGCGATGAGCGGGGGCCGGCCATGAGCCAGCGGGTGCGTCTCGGGGCGCTCCGGCTCACCGCCCTCGGGCTCGCCATCCTGCTCTGGCTCTTCGTCACCGTCGAGCGCCGCGGCGAGCGACCGGCCGAGAAGGTGGTGGAGGCGACGGTAACGTACAATCCGCCGCCGGGCATGATGATCCTCGACCCCGTGGAGAAGGTGCGCGTGCGGCTGCGCGGCAGCGACCGCGCCATCCGCCGCATCAACCCCTTCCAGATCGACGTCCAGGTGGTGGTGCCGGCGAGCCGCGAGGGAGCGGTGGAGGTCCAGCTGCAGCCCGAGAACGTGTTGATGCCCGCCGGCCTCGAGGTGGTGTCGCTGGAGCCCAACGTATTGCGCCTGCACGTCGACCAGGAGGTCAGGCGCCTGCTGCCGGTC
>DASYUP010000023.1:0-2492 GCA_036001185.1 Thermoanaerobaculia bacterium | reverse complement strand
GCAGCAGCGGCCGCGGTAGCCGGGCCAGCCGCGCCGCCGCCCGGCGCAGGCCCCAGCCGGCAGCGGCGAGCAGCGCCACCGACAGCACCAGCGCGCCGGTGAAGCGCAGGGCCAGCGCCAGGTCCTCCGCCTGGGCGAGGGCGAGGCCGAAGGTGCCGGCGAGCAGCGCGAGGCCAGTGCCGGCGCGCGCGAGCGGGCTCGCCGGCAGCGGCTCGGCGCTGCGCCGCAGGGCCCGCAGCGGCGGCACGCGCAACACCGCCACGAGCGGTGCGAGGGCGAAGAGCAGGCTGGCGGCAAGGCCGAGGCCGAGGCCGCGCAGCAGCGCCCAGGGCTGCCAGAAGTGGATCTCGTGCGCCGGCAGGACGTCGCCCAGCAGGGCCGGCAACCCGCGCTGCACCGCCAAGCCCACCAAGCCGCCGAGCAGCCCGCCGGCGAGCCCAAGCAGCAGGCACTGCCCGAGGTAGAGGGCGAACGCTTCGCGCGGCCGCACGCCCAGGCACTTGAGCACCGCCACCGCGTCGAGCCGGCTGGCGAGGAAGGCGCGCACGCTCTGCGCCACGCCGACGCCGCCGACCAGCAGCGACAGCAGCGCGACGAGGCCGAGGTAGCGCTCGACGCGACGCAGGCCCTGCCGCAGCTCGGGCTGCGCCTGCGACCAGGTCTCGAGGCGCCACCAGGGGGCGGTGCCGAGGGCGTCGCGCAGCCGCTGCGCCGCCGCCTCCAGCTGACCGCGGGTGGCGTTGCCCGGCAGCTGCACCAGCAGGCGGTAGTTGATGCGGCTGCCGAAGGCGGCGAGGCGGGTGCGCTGGAAGCCCTCCTCGGCGAGCAGCACGCGGGGGCCGAAGGTGAACGGGGTGACGGCGCGGTCGGGCTCGCTCTCCAGCTTGGCGCGGAGCGTGAAGGTGGACTCGCCGACGCGTAGCCGGTCGCCGACCCGCAGGTGCAGCCGCTCGAACAGCTCGGGCGCGGCGATGGCGCCGTCGGCGCCCAGCAGCCGCGTGAGCGGTGCCTTGGGTCGCGTCACCAGCTTGCCGTAGAGCGGGTAGCCGGCGCCCACCGCCTTGAGCTCGACGAGCAGGCTCGGCGGCACGCGCCCGGCGCGCCCCTGAGTCGCCGCCGCCATGGTGTCGAGCTCGCGGATGAGGGTGCTCTGCGCCCCCGGGAGCGTGAGGGCGGCGGCGACCACCGACGCCGGCGGCGGCCGGCGGCCCGAGACCGCGAGGTCGGCGCCGAGCAGCTGCTTGGCCTCGCGGCGCAGCCCCTGCTCCAGGTTGTCGGCGAGCGCCGCCACCGCCACCACCGCCGCCACGCCGACGGCGAGGCAGAGGACGAAGAAGACGAGCCGGCCGCGCGCGCCTCGCGAGTCGCGCACCAGCCAGCGAAGGTAGAGACGGGGGGACACGGGTGGGCGCCGGCGGCTCAGCCCTGCGCGCGGCCGGGCTGCACTGGAGCCGCGTGCATCTCCTCCTCGCCCTCGCGCTCGATGCGGGCGACGCGCCCGTCGCGCAGGTGGATGCGGCGGTCGGCAAGCGCCGCCACCTCGGGGTCGTGGGTGACCAGCACCGAGGTCGTCCCTCCCTCGTCGTGCAGCTCGCGCAGCACCGCCAGCACCCGCTCGCCGGTTGCGCGGTCGAGGTTGCCGGTGGGCTCGTCGGCGAGGAGGATGGGCGGCCGGGCGGCGAAGGCGCGGGCGACGGCCACCCGCTGCTGCTCGCCGCCGGAGAGCTGCACCGGGTAGTGGTGCCCGCGCTCGCCGAGACCGACGCGGGCGAGCAGCTCCTCGGCGCGCTGGCGCGGCTGCGGGCGGCCCAGCAGCTCGAGCGGCAGCGCCACGTTGTCGATCGCGGTGAGGTGACCGAGCAGCTGGAACGACTGGAAGACGAAGCCGATCTTCTCGCGCCGCAAGAGAGCCAGGCGGTCCTCGGAGAGCGGCGACAACGGCTGGCCGTCGAGCAGCACCTCGCCGTCGGTGGGGCGGTCGAGCCCGGCCATCAACGCCAGCAGGGTGGACTTGCCGCTGCCCGAGGGGCCGAGGATCGCCACCATCTCGCCGGCGGCGATCGAGAGGTCGACCGCGTCGAGGATGGTGAGGAGCCGCTCGCCGGAGGGCAGCCGCCGGGTGAGCCGGCGGAGCTCGATACGGGTTGGTACTACGCCGAGCGACGGCGCCATGCCGAGCCAGCTTAGCAGCGGGTTCTTGGCCATCTTCTGGATACGCACGACGGCCTCACGGGTTTAGCAGCTCTGCGCCGGCCTGCGGCGCCCCAACCCGGCGAGCCGAGAGGCGGTCGGGCCGGCCTCGGCGGCGAAAAAGAAATTCGCCGAATCCGCTTATCGGGGAGGAAGACGGACTCACGTCTTCGCTCGTGGAGGGATGTGGCCATGATGCGAGAGTCTCGACGGGTTTCCACGATCCTGGGTGGCGTCGGGCGGGCGGTGTGCCTGTTGGTTCTTGCCGGATTCCTGGTGGCGCCGACACGGGCCGCCCCCTT
>DASYUP010000022.1:0-1741 GCA_036001185.1 Thermoanaerobaculia bacterium | reverse complement strand
CCGTCATCGCGAGGAGCGCAGCGACGAAGCGATCTCGACGTCGAGATCGCCACGGGCCCTGCGGGCCCTCGCGATGACAAGGGCCCTGCGGGCCCTCGCGATGACAGCATCCTCGCCAGGCTCGCCGACGACTTGACCAAGGGCGACCTCGCCGGCCGCGTCGCCGTCGCCCTCGCCCCCGAGCTGCTCGCCCGCGTCGCCCGCCATCCCGACCGCCGCTTCGCCACCCGCGCGCCGGCGCTGCCGCTGCTCGTCGAACCGGAGGCGGCGCGCTTCTCCACCTGGTACGAGATGTTCCCGCGCTCGGCCGCCGTCGAGGCGGGCCGGCATGGCACCTTCCGCGACGTCGTGGCGCGCCTCGACTACGTGGCCGGCATGGGCTTCGACGTCCTCTACCTGCCGCCCATTCACCCCATCGGCACCACCTTCCGCAAGGGACGCAACAACGCCCGCGCCGCCGGCGAGCGCGACGTCGGCAGCCCCTGGGCGATCGGCGGCGCCGCCGGCGGCCACGATGCCATCCACCCCGACCTCGGCACGCTCGACGACTTCCGCAGCCTGGTGCGCGCCGCCGAGAAGCGCGGCATCCGTATCGCCCTCGACCTCGCCTTCCAGTGCTCACCCGACCACCCCTGGCTGCAGCAGCACCCGGAGTGGTTCCGCCACCGCCCCGACGGCAGCATCCAGCACGCCGAGAACCCGCCCAAGAAGTACGAGGACATCGTCCCCTTCGACTTCGAGAGCGAGGCCTGGCGCGAGCTGTGGGCGGCGCTTCTCGGCGTCGCCGAGCACTGGGTGGCGCAAGGGGTGACCATCTTTCGCGTCGACAACCCGCACACCAAGGCCTTCCCCTTCTGGGAGTGGATGATCGCCGAGGTGCGCGGCCGCCACCCGGAGGTGTTCTTCCTCGCCGAGGCCTTCACCCGGCCAAAGGTGATGTACCGGCTCGCCAAGATCGGCTTCTCGCAGTCGTACAACTACTTTCCCTGGCGCACCGGCAAGCGCGAGCTGGTCGCCTACTGCGAGGAGCTCACGCGGCCGCCGGTGGCCGAGCTCTTCCGCCCCAATCTGTGGCCCAACACCCCCGACATCCTCACCGAGCAGCTGCAGCACGGCGAGGGCGATGCGCTGCGCAGCGTCTACATGCAGCGGCTGGTGCTCGCCGCCACCCTGGGAGCGAGCTACGGCATCTACGGCCCGCCCTTCGAGCTCATGGAGGCGCGGCCGCGCGAGCCGGGCAGCGAGGAGTACCTCGACTCCGAGAAGTACCAGCTCCGCCACTGGGAGCTGGAGTCGGGCCACAGCCTCGCCGAGCTCATCGGCCGGGTGAACCGCATCCGCCGCGAAAACCCGGCGCTGCAGCACGACCGCGGGCTGCGCTTCCACCCCGTCGACAGCGAGGCGCTGCTGTGCTTCAGCAAGGTGGCGCCGGAGGGCGACAATGCCGTCGTCGTGGTGGTCAACCTCGACCCGCGGCACCGCCACGGCGGCTGGCTCGACCTCGACGTGGCGGCGCTGGGCATCGAGGCCGAGCGCCCGTTCCAGGTGCACGACCTGCTCACCGATGCGCGCTTCCTCTGGCACGGCGGCCGCAACTACGTGGAGCTCGACCCGCGATCGGTGCCAGCGTCCATCTTGCGGTTGCGGCGGCGGGTGAGGAGCGAGGTGGACTTTGACTACGTCCTCTGAGCCCGCCCCGCGGGCAAAGCCCGCTGCCGCCCCCCACCCGACCCCCTCCCCT
>DASYUP010000021.1:0-1575 GCA_036001185.1 Thermoanaerobaculia bacterium | reverse complement strand
AGGCGAGCAGCGTCTGCGGGTGCAGCGCGCTCTGCAGGTCGAGGCCCACGTAGTAGCCGCGCCCGGGGGTCTCGAGGGCGAGGAAGGGCGGCAGCCGCTCGGGGCTCGTGGCCGGATCGGCCGGCGAGCCGTCGCGGGCCGCCGGCGGATACCTGGCGATGAAGTCGGACAGTCGGGCACCCGTCCAGTGCACGACGATGCTCCAGCCCTCGACGCAGCGCAGCTCGGTGACCAGGTCGTGCGCCGGCAGCGCCTGGATGTCGGCGAGGCCGAGAGTCAGCGGTCCGGCCGCCGCCCCCTCGACGACCAGGTGCCAGGCGGCGGGGTCGGCGTTGACGTCGAGGCCGAGCATGCCGTTGATGCGCGGGAAGCGGGCGGCCGCCGAGCGCGGGTAGCTGGGGGCGCGCCGCGCCGGGTTCCACAGCGCCTCCCACAGCGCCTCGTTGGTCTGCAGCACGCGGCGGAACGGCCACGGGATCCCCTGCTCCCCGGGGCGGGAGATCAGGTAGCGCCACCCGAGCACGGCGGCGGCCCCGCCGGCCGCCAGCGTGAAGAAGCCGCGCCGCGAGAGGCGGGCGAGCTCGCGGCGCACGTCGGCGTGGTAGTCGACACTTGCCGCCGTGGGCACAGGGCCCGTCGTCTGCTCCGCTGGGCGGGCGACACTCGTCCTCGACTCGGGTGTAGGGGCGGGGCTGGTCCCCGCCCGTGGTGAAGCCGGCACGGCCGTCTCGCTCGCCGCTGAGCGTGTGGCCTCAACCGCAGCCGGCTGCGGCGCCTCCTCCGGACGGGCGGGGGCAAGCCCCGCCCCTACACCGGAGGTGGCCTGCGCCTCGTCGTCGCGCTGCGCCGCACCCGCGGGCGCCTCCCCATCCTTCTCCTCGGGCCGCTCGCTCATGCGGACTCCTTCGCTACCGGCGCCGGCTCGTCGACCACCTCGACGCCGATCACCATCGCCCGGAAGTTGTTCCACCCGGCGCGCATCACCTGCGAGATGTGGACGACGAAGAAGGCGAGGTAGCCCATCGTCAGCCAGAAGTGGAAGAAGCGCGCCTGCGCGTAGCCGCCCAGCAAGGCGGTCAGCCAGCTCACCTGGATCGGCTTGTAGATGGCGAGGCCGGTGAGCAGCGAGCCGAGCCCCATGAGCACCACCCCGGTGTAGGCGAACCGCTGCGCGCCGTTGAACTTTGCCGGCGGCGGCGGCACCTTCGAGAGGTGCAGGTCGTGGAGCACCGTCTGCCAGGCCTCGCGGAAGGAGCGCCGGTTGGGCACCAGCTCGCGCCACTCGCCGGAGAGCAGCGTGTAGCCCACGTAGAGCAGGCCGTTGAGGCCGAACAGCCACATGAGGAAGAAGTGCCAGGCCATCCCCTGCGCCAGCCGGTTGTTGATGTGCAGGAGCTGGTTCACGTGCGGCGACAGCTTCATCGCCAGCAGGGTGTGCTTGCCCCAGCCGAGGCGATAGACGGGGCTCGCCCAGTAGATGAGCATGCCGCTCCAGATCATCAGCCCGAGCAACGGGAAGTTGATCCAGTGGAACCACCGGACGGCCAGTGGGTGCTTGGGTGCGAGGCGCTTCAT
>DASYUP010000020.1:0-3999 GCA_036001185.1 Thermoanaerobaculia bacterium | reverse complement strand
CAGCGCCGCCACCGCCGCCAGCAGCCCCTCTTCGTCCTCGCCTCGCAGCGCCGCCTGCAGCGCTGCTGCCCGCCGCAGCACCTCCCCGCGCCACGGCTCCTCGCCGGGAAGGTCCGCGGCGGCGAGCTCCACGGCACGCAGCCGTGCACGCCACCGCGCGTTCGGCGTCATTGCGACCAGGCCGTCGGCTGGCGATCCCAGCGGTGCTCGCGCAGCCGCTCGATCATGGCTACATCGAGCGCGCCGGCGTCGCTCGCCGCCACGTTGGCCTCGACGTGCCCCAGCTTGCGCATCCCCGGGATGACGGTGCTGACCGCCGGGTGGGAGAGGATGTAGCGCAGCGCCAGCGCCGGCATCGTCGTCCCCGCCGGCACCAGCGGTTTGAGCCGCGCCACCCGCTCGACGGTGGCGTTCAGGTTCTCGGGCACGAAGTAGGTGTTGCGCCAGTCGTCCGCCGGCCAGGTCGACTCGCGAGTCAAGGTGCCGGTGAGCGAGCCCTCGTCGAAGGGCACGCGGGCGATGATCGCCACGTCCATCTCCTGGGCCGCGGGGAAGAGCTCGTCCTCGGGCGCCTGGTCGAAGATGTTGTGGATCACCTGCACCGCGTCGATGGCGCCGCTGCGCACGGCGCGCACGCCGTTCCACGGCTCCCAGCGGTTGAGGCTGATGCCGATGCCGCCCACCAACCCCTGGCGCCGCAGCTCCTCGACGGTGCGCCGCCAGCGCGGGTCGTCGATCCAGTCGTCCTCCCAGACGTGGTACTGCAGCAGGTCGAACCGGGGCAGGCCGGAGTGCTCGAGGCTCTCGTGCAGCGAGCGCTCGACGTGATCGGCCGGGAAGACGTCCTCGAGGCGGGCACCGCGCCGGCTCGGCCAGTTGCCATCTTTGGGCGGCACCTTGGTGGCGGTGTAGAGGCGCTTGCCGGGATGGCGGCGCACCAGCTCGCCGAGCAGGCCGTCGCTGTGGCCATCGCCATAGGCGAGCGCGCTGTCGAAGAAGTTGCAGCCCAGCTCGACGGCGCGGTCGAGGGCGGCGAACGACTCGTCGTCGTCGGAGCCGCTCCAGCCGCCCATCCCCCACATGCCGTAGCCGATCTCGCCCACCTGCCAGCCGAGCCGGCCGAAGCGCCGATACCTCATGACTTCCCCCTCTCTGCCTCGCACACCAGCTCCCATAGCCGGCTCGGTCGTAGCGGCATCTCGCGGATCTCGAGCGCCGGCAGCTGCAGCGCGTCCTCCAGGGCCTGGGCGAAGAGCGCCGCGGTGGGAATGGCGCCCGCCTCCCCCGCTCCCTTGGTGCCCAGCTCGTTGAGCGGCGATGGCGTCTCCACGTGCCCCACCTCGACGCGCGGCACGTCGAGGGCGGTGGGCAGCAGGAAGTCCATGAACGAGGCGTTGAGGAGCTGCCCGTTGTCGCCCCACACCAGCTGCTCATAGAAGGCGTTGCCGAGACCCTGGGCGACGCCGCCGTGCACCTGGCCGTCGACGATCAGGGGATTGAGCACCCGCCCGCAGTCGTGCACCACCACGTATTTGAGCACCTTGACGTCGAAGGTCTCGCGATCGACCTCGACGACGCAGGCGTGGGCCCCGCTGGCGGTGGCGCCGCGCTGCGGTCCGAAGTAGCGGGTCGACTCGAGCCCCGGCTCGGTGCCCGGCTCGACGGCGCCGCGCATGGGGTTGGCGAGGCGCGCCAGCTCGCCGAGGGTGACCGTTCGAGAAGGGTGGTCCCGCACGTGCGCCGCGCCGCCGGCGAGCTCGATCTGCTCCACCGCCACGCCGAGCTGCTTGCTGGCGTGGGCGAGCGTCTTGGCGCGCACCTCCTTGGCGGCCGCGTGCACCGCATTGCCGGCCACCACCGCGCCGCGGCTGGCGAAGGTGCCGGTTCCCCAGTGGAACTGGTCGCTGTCGCCGGTCACCACCTCGACGTCGGTGGTGTCGAGGCCGAGCTGCTCGGCGGCGATCTGCGCCAGCACCGTGTAGTGCCCCTGCCCCTGGGTGCCGACGCCGGTGACCACCGTCACCTTGCCGGAGGTCTGCACCTGCACGCGCGCCCCCTCGAAGGGGCCGATGCCGGTGCCCTCGACGTAGCAGACGAGCCCGGCGCCCACGACCCGCCCCTCGGCCCGCAACCGCGGCAGCTCCTCCGTCGTCAGCCGCTGCCAGTCCATGCGCCGCTGGGTCTCGTCGACCAGCGCCGGATAGTTGCCGCTGTCGTAGTACAGCGGCGCGAAGTCCTGGTACATGATCTCGTTGTCGACCGGAAACTCCTCTGGCCGCAGGAAGTTCTGGCGGCGGATCTCGACACGGTCGATCCCCAGCTCGCGCGCCGCCGCGTCGAGCAGCCGCTCGACGACGAACACCCCGTGCTGCCGGCCCGCCCCGCGGTAGGGAGTGACGATCGGCTTGTTGGTGAACACCGCCCGCAGCTCGCTGTCGTAGGCGGGCACCTTGTACGGCCCGAGCAGCGTGCACTGGCTGTTGAGCGGCACCGTCAGGCCGTAGGGGTCGTAGGCGCCGGTGTCGTGCAGGAAGCGGTCGCGGATGCCGAGGATCATGCCGTCGCGCGTGAGCGCCATCTCGGCGTCGTGCAGCTGGTCGCGCTCCTGGGTGGTGGCGACGAAGTTCTCGGCGCGATCTTCGATCCACTTGACCGGCCTGCCTAGCCGTATGGCCAGCCAGGGGATCAGCACCTCCTCGGGGTAGAACATCATGATCTTGGGGCCGAAGCCGCCGCCGATGAAGGGCGCCACCAGGCGCACCTGGTGCTCGCTGAGGCCGAGCATGGCGGCGAGGCCGTTGCGAATGGGGATCGGCGCCTGGGTGGTGTCCCAGACGGTGAGGCGGTCGGCGCGGGCGTCCCACTCGGCGACGACGCCGCGATTCTCGATCGCCGCCGCGGCGCCGCGGTCGTAGTGGAAGCGCCGCGCGATCACCACGTCGGCGCGCGCCCGCGCCGCCGCGTAGTCCCCCTTCTTCTGCGGCACGAAGGCGGCGAGGTTGCTTTCGAGATCGTCGTGCACGAGCGGCGCGCCGGGCGCCAGCGCCGCCTCCATGCCGACGGCCGCCGGCAGCGGGTCCCAGTCGACGAGCAGGCGCTCGACGGCGTCTTCGGCGACGTAGCGCGAGGAGGCGACCACCAGCGCCACCGGCTCGCCGAGGTGGCGCACCTTGCCTCTCGCCAGCGGCACCTGCGTGCGCTGGTGGAAGACCATGCCGGCCACCGGCGGCGGCGGCACCAGCAGCGGCCCGTGCTGCCAGTAGTCGCCGAGGTCGTCGGCGGTGAGCACCGCGGTGACGCCGTCGACGGCGCGAGCGGCGCTGGTGTCGATCGCCCCCAGCCGGGCGTGCGCGTGCGGGCTGCGCAGGAAGGCCACGTGCAGCGCCCCGGGGAGGTCGAGGTCGTCGACGAAGAGGGCGCGGCCGGTGAGCAGCCGCGGGTCCTCGTTGCGGCGCACCCGCTGGCCCAGGACGTGTCCGCCGCTGCTCGCTGCCATGGGTCCCCCTCTGCTGCGGGACCGGACTATACTGCCCACGCACCGGCGAGAGTGCATAGGGCATCCAGTCCGCGGAAAGGGCAGCGCCCGTCTCGTGCCGAGCTCGACGCCAGCGTCGTGTCGACCTCTTCCTCCGGCCAGCGGACACCGGAATCAAGGAAGGTGGTCACATGTCAAGCAATCCCCCGCGGCTGCACCCATTCCGCCGGCTCAACCTCGAGCAGCAGCGCAAGCGCGCCAAGGACCTGCTACGGGCGCATCGACGGCGTGACCCCGATGCCGTCGCACGCGTCCACCGGCACCTGCCCCGCGCCGCCGGGCTGCTGCCGGTCCAGGTGGCGGCCCTGCCGCTGCGGCTGGCCGACGCCCAGCTGGTCGTCGCCCGCGAGGCCGGCTTTCCCACCTGGCCGCGCCTCAAGCACCACCTGGCGACGACGCCGGACGGCGCTCGCCTGCGGGTGCTGAGAGGCACCGCCGTCGTGCGTCATGGCGGTGAGGATGCT
>DASYUP010000019.1:0-20818 GCA_036001185.1 Thermoanaerobaculia bacterium | reverse complement strand
AGATCGGTTGCGGCGCGCCCACTGCACCGGTCTGGAAGACCAGCAGCGGGTTCCAGTCCGGTGCCTGGATCCGCGGCACGGAGGCGTTGACGCCGTTGCGATCGCGGACGTTGACGGAGACGGGCGTCGGCTTGGTGCGGGTGTCGATCTTGTAGACGCGCCCGGCGGTGGTACCGAAGTAGACGAAGTCACAGATGTTGTCGAAGTTGATGTCGAGGGCCGAGACCGCCGGCACCGCACCCTCCACTTCGCGTTTGTAGAGTGCCAGCCCGGTCTCTACGTCGATCATGTAGATCCAGTTGCCGACCGCCGGGTTGGTGCTGGTCTTGTCGCTGCGATCGAGGCCGCCACCGACGATGGCGACGAAGCGCACGACGTCGATAGGGTTGCCGGCCCCGTCGACACCACGCACCTTGACGCGGGTGAGCACCGGCTTCGCCCAGGGCTCGCCGAGGTCACCGTCCCCATTCGAGTCCTCATCGAGCGGCTGCCCTGTGGCGGGGCTGCGGTCGGTGAACTCCCACAGCAGCTTGGGGAACGGCCGCGGGCAGGGCAGACCCGGTCCGACCGCGCCGGACGGCGTCGACGTGCCATCGAGGCTGCTGCACTGCGGCACCGCGGTGGCGGGGGTTGGCGGGATGTTGCTGCCGCCGTTCGAAATGTCGGGCTCGAAGGAGGCGATGGCGCCCGAGGAGTCGGTGATGGCGCGCAGCGGATCGGGCTGCGTGATGTCGAGCGCGAAGTAGCCACCGCGCAGGTTCTCGCTGCCGGTGCCGCCGGACTCGGGCTGCAGCACGTGGCCGCCGCCTAGTTTGATGCCACCTTCACGGAGACCCCCGATGGCGACGGAGTGCCAGGAGGTGTCGCTCCGTAGGTAGACGTCGCCAGTGCTGACCGGTCCGTCGACACCGTAGATATGCAGGCTGCCCTCGGCCAGGTCGCGGACGACCGGCAAGGTCATGCGGGGGATGAACGCGAAGGCCTCGAGGCCGGTGCCGTTGCCGAAGGACTTCTTGCCGACCCCGCTAGTTTCGATGGCCCCGGCGTCGAACGCGTGCACCAGCCCATCGTTGGCGCCCACAATGAGCAGCTTGCGGCGGAGCTGATGCTTGAAGGCGAAGCACTTGTAGCCCGGGTCCGTGCCGGGTGTGAGGTCGCAGGGCAGCCCCTTACCGAACTCGTCGCCGGCGAAGTCGGCAAAGTTGCTGGGGTTCTCGAAGAACACCGGGTCGGAGTGGAAGATGTCGCCCATCGCGTAGGTAATGTCGAATGGGAGGCTATTCGGGATGTTGACGGTCGCCGTCTTCAGCCGCAACGTGTTCTTGATGATGCTGGTGGCGCGGTTGCGGTTGGCGGCCAGAGGCGTACTGCCGTCGGCCTCGGTAGCCGCCGAGTTCTTGAAGCCGAGCCCCTGGAAGAGATCGAACCACTCCGAGTTGCCGCCTGGGGGCTGGAAGGCCTCGAGCGTGTTGCCCACGCTCGGGTACAACACCCGCCGCTCGCCGACGCCCAGGCCGAGCCGGTAGTTGCCGCCGGACAGGTTGGCGTCGGTCGCGGCCTGATTGGTCTTCAGGACCTCGCCGGCATCCCACAGATGGCATTTTGCAGTGACGCTGACCGAACACTTGGGGCTGCGCGGAATGGAGCCGTTGACAGGGTCCGGTAGCGGCTTGAGGAAGGCGTCGAGGTGGCCATCCCAGACGGATTCACTATTGAGCGGCGTGAAGTCGGAGAGGAAGATCTTGTCCTTGACGTTGGCTTCGACCGAGGGCACGGCGGCGGAGGCGAAGGCACGGGCCTCTTCCTTCACCTGGGTGACGATGGCGGTCAAGGCGTCGACCAGCTGCTTCTTGTTCTGCGGGAAGATGGGGTCGCCGGTGCCGCCGTTGGCGGCCATGCAGGTGAGGGTGCTGCCGCCGCCCTGGACGCCGAAGGCGACGACGTAGGTCTTGATGCTCTCCTGGGCGTTGAGCGAGGCGGTGCCGTTGCAGGCGCTGTTGCCGCCGCCGCAGGTCTCGTCGCCGTCGGTGAGCACGATCAGGTACTTCTTGCGGCAGCCCCAGTTGGGATCCTGGGCGGCGGCGACGTCCTTCCAGCCGGTGTTCTTGGGGCAGTTGCCCTGGTCGCAGCCGGCGTACCAGGTGCGGAACGACTTGATCGAGTCGCCGAGGGGAGTGGCGCCGAAGGCGAGCAACGGCTTGTTGTTGTCGTCGCGCAGGCGCAGGAAGTTGTCGGCGCCCTGCGGATGGTCGTTGAAGTACTGCGCCTGGTCGTAGCCGCCGGCGATCGGCGCCAGGCGCTTCAGCAGCGACGCCTTGTTGTTGTTCTTCCAGTCGAGGGGCAGGACGTCGCCGGAGTAGAACCACTTGCCGCGGATGTCGGCAGTGTTGGTGGTGGGGAAGCGCAGGTTGTAGCCGTTGAAGGGGTCCTTGGTGAGGTCCTCGCCGAAAGGCGACGCCGCCGTGGCGTTGGGGTCCCAGCCGCCGCCGGCGTTGGTGCCGCAGGTGTTCGAGGCGATGGCGTCGGCCGCTACGTGGTTGGGCGGGGTGCCGTTGCCGCTGGATTGGTCGAAGAAACCGCCGCCACCCTCGGTGGCCCTGTTGTTCGTCCCGGCGTCCCAGCTGATGAACTCGTGCACGAGCGCAAAGGAGATGGTCTTCGTCGCGACCAGCGTGGTGCAGCTGTTCGGCTTGTGACTGGCGCACTGCTTGATCGTCACGCTGACGTCGAGTGTGGCGGCGGGGAACGTCACGTTGTTGTGCGCGTATTTCACCTCGTACATCGTCGCGTTGCTGGTTTGCTCGATGTAGAAGGTGGTGTCGGAGCCGTTGTCGTCGTCCAGCTTCGGAAACCGGCGGACCCGCTCAGCTTCGTAGGGAGTGTCCAGCCGCGCCGGGCTGGCATCACAGCTCGGGCATTGGTTGCCCTGGTTGTCTAAGGGCATGCAGCCCCTGGCGGTGTCGTTCGTGATGCAGGTCCACTCGCGGCCGAAGACGTCGGTCGAGCCCAGCGCCGGGAAAACGGTGAAGCCGAGGTCGATGCCGGCGGTGGTCGTCTTGTAGAGCCAGTGCTTGGTGGCGACGTTGAGGAAGTCCTGATTGTAGGTGGCGAAGCCGAAGTTGATGTTGTCCACCTGCGACAGCACTTCGTAGAGCGCTTCCTTCGCCTGGTAGAACTTCGACGCCGGGTCGTCGGCGTTGAGCGGCGCGAAGCAGTCCGCCGTGGCGCAGAGCTGCCGGCAGTTGCCAGCCGCGAGGTCGGCGGCCGAGCACGGTGTCGTCCAGTTCATCGACCCCGAAACGTCGAGGAGGACGAAGAAGTAAGGGTCCTCGACGCTCTTGCGCACGAAGTCGGTGTCATCGGCGTGCGCGGTGCGGGTGCCGAGCAGCGTCAGGGCAAAGGCGCCCAGGCAGAGAGCGGTGCTACGGAAACGGTTGCGATGCATGGAGAATCCCTCCGCCGGGCGGCGTCAATGCGTCAGTTCGAATACGTCCCCATCGTCGTCTGCACGATCTTCGACACCTGATTGGCGTCGGCGATCGATTCCCACTTGGGCTTCCAGAACGGCGCCAGGCCGATCATCATGTAAAGCTCTTTCTGAGCCGTGCGAGGTGCGTCGGCGATCTGCGTCGCCGTCGGCGTGGCGTTGCCGTTCCAGGTGATGCGCTGCGCGGTGGCCACCACCGCGTGCTGCACGGTTTCCAGGGTGATGTCGCCGATCGCCGCCTGGCAGCCGTCGCACGACTGCTCGTGGATGGGCACGAACGGGCTCACCGAGACGCGCTCGGCGAAGTGGGTCGAGCCATCGGGCGGCGTGTAGGGCACCGGGTCGCCAGCCGCGTTGTAGGTGAAGCGCGACTCGGGGATGGTGAAGGCCATTGGCGTCACCGCCGTGATGGTGGCGTTGTCGACGCTCGAGTTGACGGTCAGCACGCGGGCGATGGCGAGGTTGACGCCGCCATCGGCGCCGTAGAGCGCGCGGTGGGAGGTCAGCTCGTTGGCGCCGATCTGCATCTCGCTCTGGCTGATCAACGACAGGGCGATTCCAAGGATGCTGAGCACCACCAGGACGAGCAGCGCGATGATGTAGGCGCTACCGGACTCGGAGGTGCGGTGACGGGTCTCGGGGGTCATGTGATGTTCCTCAGGTCGACGAGAGTGCGCAGGGTGCGACGGCGATAGGCACGGTCGGGGGTGGCGACGCCACCTCCCGAACCGAAGTCAGGGACCGCGTAAGTGTGGTCCTCGAGGGTGACGTTGGCGGGGGACTCGTAGTCCTTGTCGCGCCGCTCGGCGAAGGTGGTGGTGCTCACCCGCACGTAGTAGAGCCGACCGCCGCGCCACTTGTTGTCGGCGGAGTTGTCGCCGGCGTTGTTGAAGAGCCACTCGTCGCCGGCGGTGCCGTTCTCATCGACGGTGAAGGGCGAGGCGCCGCCGCTCTGCACGCCGAGAGCGATCTGCAGGTCGGCGACGTTGTCGGCCATGGCCACCGCCCAATTGGCAGGATCGCCCGGGTTCCCGTAGGGCTGGTCGGTACCCGGGAAAGTCTGCGCGCGCACCAGCCGCGGCTTGGCCGCCGTGGTGGCATCGCCCGGAGTCTCGCGCTCGTCGAGGACATAGAAACGATACTCCTCCATGATGCCGAAGTAGGCGGCTTCTTTGAGCTTGCCGTTCCAGGTGCCGCTGCTGAAGGCGAGGAAGGTGGCGGTGTTGGTGCCGCCGTCGAAGCGGAAGCCGACGGTGATCAACGCCGGGTTGGCGGGGTTGTCGACGACGCTGCGCGGCGGATCGAGCTCGACGATCTGGTAGATCGAGTCGTCTTCGCTGCTCACCAGGACCAGTCCCTCTTTGATGCCGGCGGCGATCGAATCTGCCAGGTGCTTGAGGTTCTGGGGCACCGGCACGTTGGGCTTCATGATGTTGGCGACTTGGAACGACCCCTGGCCGTAGGTCGGCGAGCCGAGCGTCTTGTCGACGGTGAAGGTGCCGTCCATGACGGTGCAGACCGGCGAGGTGAAGACCCCGCGCACCGTCAGCACGTCGGTGCCGGCGAGGATCCTCTTGGTGTTCGCTGGATCGTCCATGAACTTGTTGGCGGCGACGTTGTTGCGCACCGCGACGGCGATGCCGTTGGGGACGCTCCAGAACGGCGCCGCCGCCGGGGGCAGTGGCTGGGCCACCTGCGTGGGGACGTGGCCGCGGCCGGCCATGCGCAGGATACGAACCATGTCGTACTGCGCGGTGCGCAACGACTGCTGCATGTCGGCGACGTCCACCTGGACGCGGCTGACGCGGCTGGCGAGGTCGAACAGGGTGAGGGCGCCGACGAGGACGATCACCAGGACCATCAGGGCGATGACCATCTCGATGAGGCTGAATCCGCTCTCGTGCGTGCGGCGGGAGGCGGGCATGGGGTGACGCGGCATCGTGGGCTTCCTTCTCAGACGGCCTTGAGCACTTCGAGGGTTACCGGGGTGCGCTTGCCGAACAATCCCGAGTCCGCGCCGGTGCCCGTGCGCCCCCAGAGGGGAGTGACGGTTACTCGCACGAGCTTGAGCTGGACTTCGTCGGAGGATTTCGCGCCGTCGAGGGGGGTGTCGAGGTTGCCGTCGTTGAGCAGATCGGCAGAGCCAAACTGCTGCACCTGGATGGTCCGCTGGTACCGCGCCGCGGCGGGAGGGACGGCCGGGAGGACGAAGGTCACCCAGCGCTGGGTCGCGGGGTCGAGGTATTGCGTCGTCACCAGCTGGGTGCTTCCCGCCACCAAAGTCAGCGGCGGGGCGTTGAAGTCGAGCTGCAGGTACTCCTCGAGCGCCGAGCGGGCGACGTTGGTGAGCTCGGTGTAGTTGCCGCCCTCGCGGTTCTGGCGCATCGAGCGTGAGAACAGCGGCAGAATGCCGACCGCGATCGTGCTGATGATGAGCAGGGAGACGAGGACCTCCACCAGGCTCATTCCCGCCGCTCGGTGCCAGCGCGCGCGTCGGCCATCCATGATGATCGTGGGCTCGTTTCTCATCCGTACCACTCCCATAGCGCCTTGCCGTTCTTCATGTCGCGGGTGTACCAGACAGAGTCGGCGACGCTCCACTTGCGGAGCTGGACGCGGCCCGTCGCCTTCGGCTCGATCGCAATCTCGAGGTCGTTCTCGTTGTTGTCCTTCACCCGAAAGGCGCCGGTATCGACGACCGAGCCGTCGCCGTTGAACACCAGCCTTGGCCCGGCGCCGCGATCGGTGAGGCCCTTGACGGCGAGCGGGTCGGAGGCTGGGCCACCGAGGTCGACCCGCGCCGGCACCTGCAGCTCGCCGATGAGATAGTCGGTGTTGTCCGCCGCGAGACCGGCCTTGGGGTTGAAGAGCAGGTCGGAGTTGGGGGTGCCGGCGTTGTCGTTGAGGTCGAGGAAGGCGCTGAGCTTCTTGGTTGTCGGGTCGAGCACTATCACGGCCGGCGCGGCGCGCTTGACCGACTCGAGACGCGCCTGGCGCAGCAACGCCGCGATCAGCTGTGCCGTGCTCTCCAGGTTGCTGCGCGCCACCGTCTTCAACAGCATCGGATAGCCGATGAGGACGGCGAGCATCATGATCGCCATGACGACGAGGAGCTCGAGCAGCGTGAAGCCTGTCGAGGCCACCCCACGGTGGGCTCGATCGACCGGTTGGGCCGGTGTCATGATGCGCGGGAGCAGAGCACGGTCAGTGCCACACCCGCTTCCTCGGCCCCAAGCGTCAGCAAGGCAACGGTTTGAGCGAGGCGGTTGCGGATTCGTCGCGGTCACGGCGTGACCTCCTTCTGTAACGATCCGTAGCAACAGTGCCAGTCACCAACGCATCCGGAGCTCACGCCGTCTTCCCGCTTCCCGGCGGCGCGGCGCTGGTCTTCGATGGGCCGATGGACGTGCTGACAGCAGGATACACGAGCGAGGTCCTGCCCCTGCTCGTGGCGGTGGACCGTGCCTTGGTGGCCGGTCGCTGGGTGGCAGGTTTCGTCGGCTATGAGGCGGCCCCGGGGCTCGATGCGGCGCTCGTCACCTGTCCCCCGGAGGGTGGCCCGTCGTCGCTGCCCCTGGCCGCCTTCGGGATCTACGCGGCACCGCGCCGCCTACCGCTGGCCGCAGCGCTGGGTTGGCCGCGCGCGGTTCCGCCGCTCGGTGCCCCGGCCTCGCTGCCCCTCGACTGGGCCCCATCGGTTGACGCCGACACCTACGTCGCCCAGGTGGGGCGCGTGCGCGCGGCGATCGCCCGTGGCGATACCTACCAGGCGAACCTCACCTGGCGGCTGCGGGCACCCTTCGCCGGCGACCCCGCCGGCCTGCTCGCTGCCATGCTCGCCGCCCAGCCGGTGCCGCACGCCGCCTACCTCGACCTCGGTGGCCACGTGCTCTGCTCGGCGTCGCCCGAGCTCTTCTTCCGCCGCCGCGGACGGCTCGTCGTCTGCCGGCCGATGAAGGGGACGGCCCCGCGCGGGCGCTTCGCCGCCGAAGACGATGCGGGCGCCGCGGCCCTGCTGGCGTCGGAGAAGGAGCGGGCGGAGAACCTGATGATCGTCGACATGGTGCGCAACGATCTCGGGCGGGTGGCGCGCGCCGGCACCGTGGCCGTGAGGCGTCTCTTCCGGTGCGAGCGCTACCGCACGCTCTGGCAGCTCACCTCGACGGTGACGGCGGAGAGCGACGCGCCGCTGTCGGCCTTGCTCGCCGCGCTCTTTCCCTCGGCCTCGGTGACTGGCGCGCCGAAGGCGCGCACCATGGCGCTGCTCGCCGAGCTCGAGGGAGAGCCGCGGGGGGCCTACACCGGCGCCATCGGCTGGGCCGGCCCCGGTGGTCGCGCGTGCTTCAACGTCGCCATCCGCACCGTCTGGGTCGACCGCCGGCGCGGCGTCGCCGAATACGGCACCGGCGGCGGCGTCACCTGGGACTCGGCAGCGGCCGCCGAGCTCGCCGAGTCGCGGCTCAAGGCCAGCGTGTTGCTGGCGCCGCCCCTCGACTTCCGGCTGCTCGAGACGCTGCGCTGGTCACCGGGCAGCGGCTACTTCCTGCTGCGCGAGCACCTGCGGCGGCTCGCCGCCTCGGCTCGCTACTTCGGCTACCGGCGCGGCGAGCCGGAGCGGGCCCTGCACGAGCTGGCGGCGCGCCTGCCGCCCTGCCCGCACCGTGTGCGGCTGCTGCTCGCCGGCGAGGGCACGACGACGGTGGAGGTCGAGCCGCTGGCGCGCCGGCCACGGCGCCGCTGGCGGGTGGCGCTGGCCGCCTCGCCGGTCGATCCCGCCGAGGTGCTGCTCTTCCACAAGACGACGCGGCGCGAGCTCTACGCGGCGGCGCTCGCCAGCGTGCCGGGGTGCGACGACGCGCTGCTGTGGAACCCGGATGGTGAGCTCACCGAGTCGACGGTGGCCAACCTGGTGGTGGCGCTCGACGGCCAGCTGGTGACGCCGCCCGTCGGCTGCGGGCTGCTGCCCGGCACTTTCCGCGAGCGGTTGCTGGCGCGCGGTCGCGTGGTGGAGCGAGTGGTGCGGCGCGAGGACCTGGCGCGGGCGAGCGGCATCTGGCTCATCAACTCGGTGAGAGGGTGGATGCCGGTCGAGCTGGTGCCGCGGTAACAGGCGGTCGGTCGCGACGGACGGCGGGCTCCGGAAAGAGGTCGTAACCCTCTCGGCCCTCGTCATTGCGAGGAGCGCAGCGACGAAGCAATCTCGACGCCGCAACGTCGAGATCGCTTCGCTGCGCTCGCGATGACGAAGGGTCCCAGGCGGCGAAAGATACTCCACGTAGGCGCGCCAGCGCTTTTCCCAGGGGAACTATCTATCTAGCCGCGGGGCGCGGTGAACGCTCGCCCAGCAGGATGCTCGGTCGCGGCCGCGGTCGCGGCGCGCCGAGGCGGGCCGTCGACTCGACGATCTGCGCCACCGCCGCCGCCGGATCGTCGGTGAGGCAGAGCAGCTGGGCCTCGGCCGCCGACACCGTGCCCTCGCGCACCATGGTGCCGGCGATGAAGTCGGTGAGCGGGCGCCAGTATTCGCTGCCCATGAGGACGAGGGGAAAGCCGAGGATCTTGCCGGTCTGGATGAGGGTGGCGGTCTCGAAGATCTCGTCCATGGTGCCGAAGCCCCCCGGCAGGACGACGAAGGCGCTCGAGTACTTGACCAGCATCACCTTGCGCACGAAGAAGTAGCGGAACTCGACGAAGAGGTCGAGGTAGGGGTTGGGCTTCTGCTCGTGCGGCAGCTCGATGTTGCAGCCGACGCTGGTACCGCCCCCTTCCTGGGCGCCGCGGTTGGCCGCCTCCATGATCCCCGGGCCGCCGCCGGTCATCACCGTGTAGCCGGCGGTGGCGAGCAGCCGGCCGGTCTCGCGGGCGAGGGCGTAGTAGCGGTGGTCCTCGGGAAAGCGCGCCGAGCCGAAGACGGTGACGCAGGGGTCGAGGAAGTGCAGGTGGCGGAAGCCGCGCATGAAGTCGGCGACGATGCGCAGCAGCCGCGCCAGCTCCTCGCGGCGCAGCAGTGGGCCGAAGAGGAAGCGGCCTTCCTCGGGGGCGCGCGTGCCCTTGCCCCAGCGGCGGCGCTCTTCGGGAGTCTGCTCGGCGGTGGAGCGCCCGGCGGGCGCCATCTCCACGGGCTTGCGGGTGTCCTTGCCGTCGGCCATGGGGCGCATCCTAGCCGCGACGCCGGCGCCGCTTGATCGCCGCCGCCGCGCCAGCGCGCGTCGGGTGGTGTGCCGGATGCTACCGTGCAGATCGTGCGCTGGTTGGATTCCGTCTTCGCGCTTTTCGCCATCCGGGGTCGGTGGCGATCTCGGCGTCGAGATTGCTTCGTCGCTGCGCTCCTCGCAATGACGGTGCTCGAAGGCGCCGGTCCGACGGCGCGGCGGGCGCCGGCGGCGCGGGCGGGGTCGGCGGCGGTGAGCCGTCCCAACCTGGTGCTCATCCTCACCGACGACCAGACTCGCGATTCGCTCGCCTTTATGCCGCAGACGCGGCGGCTGCTGCAGGTGCCCGGTACCACCTTCACCAACGCCTTCGTCTCCTATCCGCTCTGCTGCCCGTCGCGGGCGACGCTGCTGACCGGGCAATACGCGCACAACCACGGGGTGCGCGGCAACCGCCCGCCGGGGGGCGGCTACACAGCCCTCGACCACCAGAACACGTTGCCGGTCTGGCTGCAGGCGGCCGGCTACTACACCGCCCACCTGGGGAAGTACCTCAACGGCTACGGCGAGATCGCCCCGCCCCTGGTGCCACCCGGCTGGTCGCGCTGGTTCGGGCTCGTCGACCCCAGCACCTACTCGCTGTATGACTACACGGTGAGCGACGACGGCACGCTGGTGCATCACGGCCGCGCCGCCGCCGACTACCAGACCGACGTGCTGGCGGTCGCCGCCGAGCAGGTGATCCGCGAGCGCGCCGGGCGGGGTCCCTCCTTCCTCATCGTGGCACCGGTGGCGCCCCACCTCGAGCGCAGCGATGTCGGCGGCAAGGGAACGCCGCCCCGGCCGGCGCCCCGCCACGCCGGACGGTTCGCCGATGAGCCGCTGCCGCCGACGCCCGCCTTCGACGAGGCGGACGTGCGCGACAAGCCGGACGCGGTGCGGCGGCTGCCGCGCATCTCGCCGCGCGCCCGCGCCGGCATCCTGCGCACCTACCGCGCGCAGCTCGCGGCCCTGCTCGCCGTCGACGACCTGGTGGCGCGGCTGGTGGGCGCCCTCGCCGAAACCGGGGAGCTCGACCGCACCGTCATCGTCTTCACCTCCGACAACGGCTTCTTTCATGGCGAGCACCGGCTGCGCGACGGCAAGTTCCTGCCCTACGAGGAGGCCGTGCGGGTGCCGCTGCTGGTGCGCGGCGGCGGCTTCCCCGCCGGTGCCGCCGCCACCCAGCTGGTGGCCAACGTCGACCTCGCGCCGACTCTGCTGGCGCTCGCCGGCGTCGCTCCCGGCCGCGAGCTCGACGGCGTGCCCCTGCTGCCGCTAGCCCTCGACCCGGCGCTGGAGCGCGGCCGCGCGCTGCTGCTCGAGGGGCTGGAGGGTAACCGCGACACCTACACGGCGGTGCGCAGCGAGCGCTGGCTGTGGGTGGAATACGACAACGGCAGCCGCGAGCTCTACGACCTCGAGCACGATCCGTTCGAGCTCGAGAGCCTGCACGCGGTGGCGCGCTGGGGGGCGGTGCGCGAAGAGCTGGCGGGGCGCCTGGCGACGCTGCGGAGCTGCGCCGGGGAGAGCTGCAGATAGGCCGCTCCGATGTCGGGGCGGAGCTGTCTCCGCCCGGTCGGAGGTTCGGTCCGGCCTCGGCCGGGGGCAGGCAAGCTCCCCCTACGACCTCGTCATTGCGAGGAGCGCAGCGACGAAGCAATCTCGACGGCGCGGCGTCGAGATCGCTTCGCTTCGCTCGCGATGACGACGGCGAGCCGGCGCTTCTTCCGGGCCAAGTACCAGACCACCCGACCAGGCCACCCGCGGGTCCCCGCCCGTGGTCTTGCTAGCCCCGGTACCCCGCAGGGTCGATGCCGTAGGCCTTGAGCTTCTGGTAGAGCGTGCTGCGGGGGATGCCCAGGCGCTCGGCGGCGGCCACCACGTGGCCCTTCTCGTGGTCGAGCACGCGCTCGATGTGACGGCGCTCGAGCTCCTCGAGGGTGAGGTGCGGGCCGTCGTTGCCGCTGGCCACCGTGGTCGCTCCCGCCGTCTCGAAGCGCAGGTGGCGGCGCTGCACCTGCTTGCCGCTCGAGGCCAGCACGCCGCGTTCGAGCACGTTGCGCAGCTCGCGCACGTTGCCCGGCCAGGCGTAGGCGACCAGCGCCTCCACCGAGTCGGCTGCCAGCTCGAGCTCGGGGCGTCCCATCTCCAGCGTCAGCCGGCGCAGGATGGCTCCGGCGAGCAGGGGGATGTCGGCGGTGCGCTCGCGCAGCGGGGGCACGCGAAGCACCAGCGTGTTGATCCGGTAGTAGAGATCGGCGCGGAAGCGCTTCTCACGCACGAGGTCGGCGAGGTCCTGGTTGGTGGCGGCCACCAGGCGGACGTCGACGCGTCGCTCGCTGACCTCGCCGAGGCGGCGGAAGCGTTTCTCCTCGAGGGCCTTGAGGAACTTCGGCTGCAGCGAGGCGTCCATGTCGCCGATCTCGTCGAGGAAGAGGGTGCCGCGGTGGGCCACCTCGAGCAGGCCCTTCTTGTCGGCCACCGCACCGGTGAAGGCGCCCTTGACGTGGCCGAAGATCTCGCTCTCCAGCAGCTCGCGCGACAGGCCGGCGCAGTTGATGTCGACGAACGCTTCCTCGCCGCGGCTGCCGTTCTCGTGGATCCAGCGCGCCAGCACTCCCTTGCCGCTGCCGGTCTCGCCCTGGATGAGCACCGGGCTCTCCGCCGCCACCGCCAGCTGCGCCTCGGCGGCGAGGGCCGCCACCGCCGGCGTGGTGCCGAGGAAGGGGTCGGGGGTGCCGCGTTCCTCCTGGCTGCGGCGGGCGGCCTGGTCGCGGCGCCGAGTGCGCTGATTGTCGAGGGTGCGCTCGATCAGGGTGACCAGGGCGGCGAGCTCCACCGGTTTGGTGAGGAAGTGCTCGGCCCCCTCTTTCACCGTGCGCACGGCGAGGTCGATCGAGCCGTGGCCGGTGAGGACGATCAGCGGCACCTCGGGGTCGGCGGCCTTGAGGCGGGGGAGCAGGTCGAGAGCGTCGCCGTCGGGGAGCATGAAGTCGAGCACGGCGAGGTCGGGGCGGTCGGCGCGGAAAGCGGCCTCACCGCTCTGGATGGTGGGCGCCTCCTGCACCTCGTAGCCGTGCGCCTCCAGGTAGCGCCGGATGGGCGCTCGTACCGTCGGCTCGTCGTCGACCAGCAGAATCTTCGCCTTCACCGAAAAGCCACTCTCCCCGGGCGCGGGATCGGGCACCGCGGCAGGGACAGGGGTTTCCTGCCACCTCGGCTCCACCGGCTCGCGCTCCTGGCGTTCTAAGCATACATGGAGGGGATACATGGCCGTGTCTCTCGTCGACTGGAATCGAAGGAGTCGTTTCTCAGGCCCTTACAGCGGCCGGCACTGGAGGTCGAAGCCGTGGTTGTGGTCCTGGTAGGTGCAGCAGTCGCCCGAGTGGCCGAGGTTGCGGCAGAAGCGATGCTGCAGCTCGTGGGCGATGACGTTCTCGACGCCGACCGCCACCTCGACCGTGTCGGAGGCCGGCAGGTACTGGCCGACGGCGCCGCCGCCGTAGACCGAGGTCTCGATCGTCACCGACATGCCGTCGAGGCGGATGTTGTCGACGGCGGGGCCGATCTGCTGGCGCGCCTTGTCATAGCCGGACTCGATGGCGGCCACCGCCTTGCCGGAGTCGAAGGCGTTGCCGTTGGTGAAGACGGTGACGTTGCCGCGCTTGGTGGCGAGGACGCCGGCGCTGGTGGCACCCGGCTCGGTGGGGCTCGAGGGGCCGCCGCCACCGCCGCCGCAGGCGACGACAGTGAAGGAGGCGGCGAGGGAGGCGGCGAAGGCGAGGCGGCGGGCGTGCGACATGTTCGTGCTCCTGGTAAACCTTTTTGTTTGGCGGTCACCAACCCCTAATATCAAGGGGCGCGCCAGGTGGAGCGAAGAACGCCAACCTGTTTATTCTTAACCACTTAACATATATTTGCCGTGGCGATGGTGGCCATTTCTCCGGCCCGCGGATCCGCCGTCCAGAGGGCGATCAGCAATGTGTCGAAAGACGGCATCGAGATCCCGAATCCAGAAGGCGGAGCGGAGAGTAGGGGAGCCGGGCGGGCAAAAAAAAGCCCCCGTCGTGCGAGGGGTTCGACGGGGGCGGAGGAGCGAAGAAGCGGGTGGGTTCTGGGTCGGCTGGCTTGGCGACGGCTCAGGAGACGAGGCGGGGGCAGCGCAGCGGCAGGTGCCGGTCGGCGCGCTCGAGGCGCTGCGTCAGCAGGCGCTGCGCGGCGCGGAAGCGCGCCTCGAGGGCGTCGAGACGAAAGCCGAGGGCCTGGCGCCGGTCGGCGCCGGCGGCGAGCTCCGCGAAGACGGTGGCGAGCACGGCGCCGAGCTCGAGGGGTGGTCGGTGGCCGTGGGCGTCGCCAGACTGGCCATTGAGGTATCGGCGGTACTCGACCTCATAGATGCGCAGCGCCTCGTCGAGGCGATCGAGCAGCGGCATCGGCGCCGGCGCGCCGACGGGCGAGCGCGAGAGCAGGAACCTCATCAGCTCGCCGACGACCGCCGTGGCGGCTGGATGCGATACTAGGTGAGTACGTTCGGTGCTCATGACGTCATCTCCTCGACGGAACGGTGGAAGTTGCGGCTCAGCGATCGAGCAGGACGAGCATCGGCGCCGGTGTCGGCTCGACGGTCACGCGGGCGGGCGCATCGAGGCGGTCGCTCAGGACCAGGGTCGACAGCGTCAGGCAGAAGGCTCCCAGCAGCAGCCAAGGGGTCAGACGGGTGGCGTTGCGTTGGCTCATTGGCGATCTCCTGTGTGGTCTCGCCGGCAGCAATAGCAACGACGGTGCCGCCCGGCCCGTTTTTGGCTGAGCTATACAGATCAATGATTTAGGAGCACAGGCACGACGCGACGTCCAGGCGACCTGTACAGTCGCTGGACGCCGGCGCGGCGGGACGTCCGGCCGCCGGACTGCTACCCGAAGAGCTCGACGTCGGGCTGCTCGATGCGCGTGTAGCCGGCCGTGCGCAGGGCCGCGAGCAGCGCCGCCACCTGCTCGGAGTCGCGGGTCTCGAGGGTGAGCTCGATCTCCGTCTCCCAGAAGCTGGCGTCGGTGAAGAAGCGGTTGTGCTCGATGTCGAGCACGCTCGCGCCGCTGCTGGCGACGATGGCGAGGGCGGCGGCGAGGGAGCCGGGTCGGTCGCCGATGGTGAGCCGCAGGCGGGTCAGGCGGTGGTGGCGGGCGAGGGCGCGTTCGACGATGCGCGACAGGTTGTTGAGGTCGATGTTGCCGCCGGAGAGGATGACGGCCACGTGGCGGCCGGCGAGGTCGGGGAGGCGCCGCTCGAGCAGGGCGGTGAAGGCGGCAGCGCCCGCCCCCTCGGCGACCAGCTTGTTGGTCTCGAGAAGGCGGAAGATGCCACCCTCGATGCCGCGCTCCGACACCAGCACGACGTCGTCGGCGAACCGGCGGACGAGGTCGACGGTGATGCCGCCCGGGGTCTTGACGGTGATCCCCTCGGCGATCGACGGGGCCGGCTTGTCGGCGATCAGCCTGCCGCTGTGGAAGCTCTTCTCCATCGACGGACAGGCCTCGGTCTGCACGCCATAGACGCGCGCCTGCGGCCGCGCCTCCTTGAGCGCCACGGCGATGCCGGAGATGAGGCCGCCGCCGCCGATGGGTGCCACCAGGGTGTCGACCTCCGCAAACTGCTCGAGCAGCTCGAGGCCGACGGTGCCCTGGCCGGCGATCACCTGCTCGTCGTCGAAGGCATGTACGTAGGTGAGGCCGCGCTCCTGCTGCAGCTCGCGGGCGCGCTCGGTGGCGTCGTCGAAGGCGGCGCCGTGCAGCACCAGCTCGGCCCCCCAGCGCCGGGTCGCCGCCACCTTCACCAGCGGCGTCGTCTCCGGCATGACGATGAGGGCCGGCGTTCCCAGGCGGGCGGCGGCGAAGGCCACCGCCTGCGCGTGGTTGCCGGCCGAAGCGCAGATGACGCCGCGCCGCCGCTCCTCCTCGCCCAGCTGCAGCATCTTGTTGAGCGCCCCGCGCGGCTTGAACGAGCCGGTGCGCTGCAGGTTCTCGCACTTGATGCGCACGTCGGCGCCCAGCTCCTGCGACAGGAAGGGCGCCGGCACGCAGGGAGTCACCAGCAGGGTGTCGGCGAGGCGCTCGCGGGCGGCGCGGATGGCGTCGCCGGCGATCACCGGGCGGCGCCTTCGCCGTCCGCCGCGAAGGTGCCGAGGCTGCGGTCCTTCCTGACGCCGGGGAAGCGCAGCGTGCGCCCGTGGGCGACGCAGTAGATGCCCGGCGGCAGCGCCCCGGTGGCGAACAGCGCCTCGGTGAGGTTCTGCAGCGCGTCCGAGCGCTTCATCTCGAACGGTCGCCAGGCGCCGGTGAGCACCACCGGCACGCGCGGAGTTCCCAGCTCCTGGGCCAGCAGGTCACCGGTGGCGCACAGGGTGTCGGTGCCGTGGAGGACGACCACCCCGGCGCACTCGCCGCCGCCGGCGGCGCCCGCCAGGCGCACCGCCTCCACCACCCGCCGACGATCCTCCTCGGTCATGTCGAGGCTGTCCTTGCTCATCAGCTCGAGCACCGAGACCTCGGTGTCCTCGAGCCGCAGCTCCTCGAGCATGCGGCGCACCAGCGTGCGGCGGTTGGACAGCTCGCCGGTCTGCTCGTCGTAGGTCTTCTCGATGGTGCCGCCGGTGGTGATCAGCGTCAGCTTGCGCATGCGGCGAGGAGTATAAGGGCGACCGCAGACTGCCACCGGTACCGCTTGCCGCCCAGACGGGCGGGGTCAAGCCCCGCCCCTACACCAGAGAGCTCGAGACTCCCAGCTCGGCGAGCTGCCGCTCCACGGTCGCCTCCCACTCCCGATTCGCCCCCGGGTTCGCGGGGCTGGGGTGGAGGATGCAGCCGCGCGACAGCTCGAGGCCGGCGGTGGCCACGGCGGCGCGGTCGGCGGCGAAGCGGCCGACGCCGACGAGAGCTCGGGGTTGGAGCTCCTCGACGGCGGCGCGCAGCGCCGGGTCGCAGGCGGCGTAGAGCGCGGCGCGCTCGGCAGCCGGCAGCTGGTCGGGGGTGCGGTTGCGGCCGCTCTCCTCGAGAAACGCGAGCGGGCAATAGTTGAGGACGAAGAAGCGCTCGAAGAATGCCTGCGGCGAGCCAAACCTCCGCCTCGCCCACCCCCAGAGCCGCGTGCCGCTGACCTCGCTGCGCGGGCAGGCGAAGCCGCGCACCGGGCGGTTTGGGTGCTCCTGAGGCGGCCGCCCCACGGCCCCCTCGATCCCCATCCAGTCGCGCACCATGCCGACGTCGCCGAAAGGTACGCCGGTCTGAGCCATGCCGAACGGTCCCGGGTTCATGCCCACCAGCACGACGCGGCCGCGGGCGCCGCCGAAGCGCTCGAGGTAGCGCCGGTAGGGCTCCCAGGCGTAGCGCAGCGGGTTGTAGACGTGGGTGACCGGCGGCGCGAAGCGCAGGCGGTCGACGGCGTCGGCGAGGTCGGCAGCGGTGGCCACCAGGGAGGCGATGGCTTTCTCGTCCGTGCCCAGGGCCCGTCAACCCGCTGGTAACAGCGTGGGAATCACCTGGCGGCTGTGGCGACGGTAGACCTTGAAGTCTTCATCCGCGGTGAGCACTCGGCAGCTCGGCAGCTGCTCACTCATCCGCACGAGGCACGCGTCGGCAAAGGACATCGGCCTGTTCGCGTAGCGCGCCAAGAGCCGGCGCAGCGCCGGAATCTCGGGCTCGCAACGGAAGCCGACAACGAGGAGCTCGCGTTCCACCAGGTCGAGCACGGCGTCAGGACCGCCAGAGGCTCGCCGTAGGAGGAAGCAGGCTTCCGAGAGAACCGCCTCACAGGTGAAAAGCGGCGGCGCCACGCTCCCGAACACCTGCAAGGCCCAGGAGTGGAGGCGGTCCTTGCGATTGAGGAAGGCCACCAGCGGCCCGCTGTCGAGGAGCAGGGCCTCGCTCAACGTCCGTAGCCGCGCAGATGCTTGGAGTGAGTCGAAAGATCCGCCGGCCCTTCGACGGCGCCAGCGAGGTCGGATGCCGCTTCCAGAAACGACCCGCGGCTAGCCTCGGTGCCGCGGTCCAGGTGCTCCCGGATCGCGCGGCGCACCAACGTCGACTTGGTGGCACCGCGCTGCGCGGCCACCCGGTCGAGCTCTTCGGCGAGGTCCTCGGGGACTTTGAGCGTCAGGGTCTTCATCGCGATCCTCTCTCGTACTCCAGTATTCCCGCTATGGCAGACCGATAATACCACTGCACTCCACGTCGGCCGAGGCGAGTACGGATGGAACACGGCGCTGAAACTCCGGCGGGCCCGCGGCCGTAGTGCGAAGGGAGGGGGGCGTCGCCTCTCGAACATCACCTCGAACCGGAGGGCCGCCATGCATCGCAAGCTCGCTCCCGCCTTCCTCCTGCTGGCCATGGTGCTCGTCGCCCGTGGTGCCGCCGCCGTGCATCTGACGTTCTCCACCGGCGACGGCATCGAGCTGCGCGACGACTGGGTGGTGATCACCCCGGAGGAGGGCGCCAAGGCGGAGATCTCTCCCGGCGGCAGGCTGCGCATCGACGGCCGCTGGGTGGCGGTCAGCGAGAGGGACCGCCTGCTTCTGGCGCGCTACAACCGGGCGATCCACGACATCCACGCGCAGGCGATCGAGATCGGCATCCAGGGAGCGGGCATTGGCTTCAGCGCGCTGGGAGCCGCGGTCGTGGGGCTTCTCACTGGTGGCGGGGACGCCGCCGTGGAGCGGCACGTCGAGCCGCAGGCCAGGCGCTTGAAAGAGAAGGCGAAGCAGCTCTGCCGCGAGGTGCAGCGGCTGCGGCGTCTCCAGGACGATCTCGCCGCCGACGTTCCCGCCTTTCGCCCCTACGCGCTGATGGACGAGGACGACGAGCCCCGCTGCCAGATGGACGATTGACGGCGTCGCGACCTTCTCGTCATTGCGAGGAGCGCAGCGACGAAGCAATATCGACGCCGCAACGTCGAGATCGCTTCGCTCGCGATGACGACGGCGCGAGCGCTCCGCAGCAACCAGCTAGAGAAGCCGCTGCAGCAGGCGCAGCACCAGGGCGGTGCCGAGGCCCCAGGCGCCGTTGAGCAGCAGGGCACCGACGATGATGGCGGGATTGCCGCCGGCGGCGACCGGCTTGCCCTTGAGCGGCAGGACGACGAAGAGGGCGACCAGGCTGGGGCCGAGGGCCCCGGCCACCAGCCAGGCGATCCAGTAGCTCCATGCGCCGTCCCAGCGGGCCAGCAGGGGCAGCAGGGCCACCGCCCACAAGCCGCCCCAGAAGGCCAGCGAGATGACCTGCGGCACGCCCAGCGGCGGCATCGGCGTCATCACGTAGGCCGGTCGCGGCGAGGCGCCGGTGCGGTGGAGGATCGCCAGCAGTCCCTGGTGGAAGACCAGCGTGGCGACGAAGCCGGCGACGAAGGCCGCCACGTAGACCATGGCGCCACCCCTCAAGGCTTGACGACCATCAGACAGGCGAGGACGAGGATCAGGAGTGCGTTGATGTCGGAGAAGATGCCCGGCAGCTTCGGCAGTGGCGTGCCCGCGGCCGCTCCGGCATCCGCTGCCGCCGCCGCCCGCGCCGCCGCGCGCTGGCGCGACAGCCCCGGCGTGACGACGAAGAGCGTGGAGAGAAACATCAGCAGGTAGAGGAAGGCCGCGGCGAGCACCCAGGTGTCGCCGAAGCGGAAGCCGCCCGCGCTCACCAGGTAGAAGCCGACGAAGCCGGCGACCAGCAGCCCGGGCAACGTGTAGATGACGTGCAGGCGCCAGAGCAGCGCGGTCGCCAGGGCGCGCTCGGCGGCACCGGTGGCGCGGCGGGCCTGGGCGCGCACCACGGCGCTGGCGAAGACGCCGGCCGCCAGCCAGAACGCGCCGGTGACGTGCAGGAAGAGGAACCAGGGGTAGAACGGGCCCATCGCGGCCTCCTCGTCGTCGGTGAGCGGCGCGGCGGCGCGCCGGGCGCTCAATCTACCAGCGGATCCCGCCGCCCGGTCAGGCGATGGAAGCGGCGATAGAATCCGCCGCACGTCGCGAGGAGGAGCACGATGCACACGCCCCGCCCCAAGTTCACGTACCTGGGACATGCCACCGTGCGCTGCGACCTCCCCGACGGCGAGGTGCTGCTCATCGACCCCTGGGTGCAGGGCAACCCGGCCTGTCCGGAGAAGCACAAGCGCTTCGAGCGCCTCGACGCGATGCTGCTCACCCACGCCCACTTCGATCACATCGGGGACGCGGTGACCCTCGCCAAGGAGCATCGCCCGCGGAAGGTGGTCGGCTGCTTCGAGCTCTGCACCTGGCTGGGCAAGAAGGGGGTCGAGAACACGGCGCCGATGAACCTCGGCGGCTCGCAGCAGGTGCTGGGGGCACGGGTGACGATGGTACGCGCCGACCATTCGTGCGGCATCACCGAGGGGGATCAGGTGCTCTATGGCGGCGTCGCCTCCGGCTACGTGGTGCGGCTGGCGAGCGGCTTCACCTTTTACCACTCGGGCGACACCGCGCTGTTCACCGACATGCAGCTGCTCTGCGAGCTCTATCGCCCCGAGCTTGCCTTCCTCCCCATCGGTGACCTCTTCACCATGGACCCGCACCAGGCGGCCCGTGCCTGCCGCTACCTCGGCGTGCAGGTGGTGATCCCCATCCACTGGGGCACCTTCGACGCGCTCACCGGCAAGCCCGAGCACCTCGAGAGCGAGCTGGCGAAGGAAGGCAGCAGCTGCCAGGTGGTGACGCTGCGGCCGGGTGAAAGTTACTAGGGCTCGACGAGGATCTTCGAGGCAGCGCGGAAGCCGAGGCTGAGCCGCTCGCGCTCGCCGACCTCGAGCTCCACCGTGTCCGCCGCCTCGTCGCGGCCGAGCACGCGCACGGCCTGGCCGGGGCGGAGGCCGCGGCGCTGCACCAGCTGCAGGAAGTCGGCGCTCTGGTCCTGCACGCGCTTGACCTGCAGCGGCCGATCGAGCGGGCAGGTGAGCAGGCTCGCGTGCCGGGTCGGCGGGATGACGCCGGTCGGGGTGGGGATGGGATCGCCGTGCGGGTCGACGGTGGGGAAGCCGAGCATCTCGTCCATGCGGGCGATCAGGCGGTCCGACACCGCGTGCTCGAGCTGCTCGGCCTCGGCGTGCACCTCGCTCCAGTCGAGCCCGAGCACCTCGACGAGGAAGAGC
>DASYUP010000018.1:0-1920 GCA_036001185.1 Thermoanaerobaculia bacterium | reverse complement strand
CCGGCGGTTTCTTCACGGGGTCTGAGCCCGCGGCGGGCGGGGACTCCTCGTCGCCGAGATCGCCGCCCGGGGCGAGATAGAGCCGCTCGTGGCGATAGTCGAAGGTGACGCGGAAGCGGAGCAGCAGCCCGCCGCCGACGTTGCCGGCGAGGTAGGGGTCGGCGAGGGCGCCCTTCTCCGAGGTCACCAGCTCGGTGAGCGGCGCCGTCACCTCGACCTCCCCGAGTCGCAGGGCGCCGGCGCGCGTCATCTGCGCGCGCACGGCGCCGCCGACGCCGTAGCCGGTGGTGACCTCCTCACCCGGGTGGTAGCGCTCCACCAGCCGGTGCTGCTCGACGAACGGCCGGTGCAGGCTCAGCTCGCTGCGGCTGCCGGTGTCGATGGTGAAGCGGCCGGCGATGCCGTCGACGCTCCCTTCGACGACCGGCATGTGGTCGGCGAAGACGAAGGGGAGGGCGACGCCCGCGGTGGCGGGGTCGAAGCGCTCCGGCAGCGTCAGCGTCAACCGGCGCTGCGCGTAGTCGACCTCGACGACGAAGCGCTTGAGCACCTCGAAGCCGATCACGCCGGCGACGTCGACCCCCTCGATCTCGCGCATGCCGGCGAGCGACATGACGTAGAAGACCTGGTCGCGCAGGGTGGCGCCGCCGAGCCGTAGCTCGCCCACCTTCGACAGCGCGACGTCCTCCGACTGCTCGCCCACGCCGCGTCCCTGCAGCGCACCCTCGGCGGCGAGGCCCAGCCGCGTCGCCGCCTCGGGGCTGACGACGTTGAAGCCGCCGCTGTCGAAGAGCATGGTGAGCGGCCCCTTGCCGTCGACCGTCACGTCGACGTAGACGTGGTGGTTGCGCAGCGAGAAGGGCAGGGTCACCGCGGCGGCGCTGCCGGCGAGCGCGAAGTCGGCGGCGCGCGAGGTGGGCACGGCGAAGGCGTCGGCGGCCAGCGGGGGGTCCAGCTCCACCGTGGCGACGCGCAGCACGGTGTCGTACTTTGCCTCGCCGTTGCCGCTGCGGACGAGGAAGGGCAAGCGCACCTGCCGCGGTGGCGCCGCCGCGCCCGCCGGCGACGGCAGGGCCACCGACCGCCAGTCGGCGAAGCTGGTGGTGGTGGTCTGCAGGCCACCACGCTCGACGGCGCGCTCGAGCAGCGCCGAGGCGTTGTCGAGCCAGAGCGTGAAGGGGCGGCCGCCGCGCGGGGTGATCTCCACCCGCTGGAAGAGGCGCCCATCTTCGCGCCGCGGCGCCAGCAAGCGCATGGCCGCCGGCCAGCGCTCGGGGTACCACCAGGCGAGGGCGGTGCGGTAGGCCTCGTTGCGCCCCTCCTCGAGCGCCTCGGGGCCGCGCTCGACGGTGACCTCGCCGGAGGGGTCGAGCGACCAGGGGGCGACGCCGTCGTAGCCGCCGCCCCCGGCCATCGGTCCGAGGGCGAAGCGGCCGGCGGTGCGGCCGGTGCCGATCTCGTCCCAGACGTCGAAGGCGCCGGAGAGGCCACCGGTCTCGACCGTGCCGCGGGTGTGGGTGGCGTGCACGGCGTCCCAGGCTCCGCCTCCGGTCGCCTCCTTGAAGCGGGCGAGCAGGGCGGTGGCGGCGGGATCGACGAGCGGTCCGGCCGCTACGGGCCCGGCGCCGGCGGTGGAGTCGGGGCGCGGAGCGGTGACCACGCCGGCGACGGCCGCGGCGACGGTCGTGTGCACCAGCAGCATGCAGGTGAACGGCAGGATGTGGTGCGGTCGACTCATGGGGCGGCTTGTCGACCAAGGTTACCCCGCGAGCCCACGGGTGCCTGGGAAGGCCCGGGGCGGAGTAACATCGCCGACCCATGCAGCCCGATGGCGGACCACCGCGCCCGCCCCGCACTCCGGGGTGGCAGAAGGCGCTGCTCGGCTGCGCCATCGGCTGCGGCGCGCTGATGGTGATCGCC
>DASYUP010000017.1:0-1693 GCA_036001185.1 Thermoanaerobaculia bacterium | reverse complement strand
GCTCGCCCCCGTCCCGCAACAGCGGCACGTCTTCGGGAAAGGCAAAGGTCAGCCGCTCGCGACCGACCCCCAGCCAGAGGAGGTCGGTCTCCTGCAGCAGGGTGTCGAGCCAGGTCGGATGGTAGGGCTCGAGCCGCGCTGGCAGCAGGTCGGTCTCCAAGAGAGCGGCGGGCGCCGCCCAGCCGAAGAGGCGCTCGAGGGCCGCCTGCAGGCCGTCGATGCCATCGCGCCGTGGCGCCAGCCCCTGCTGGACGGCGAGGAAGAGCGGCAACCGGGTGAGCGGCTGCGGCGCGAGCTGCGGGCGCGCCGCGGCGCGCACCATGCGCAGCAGGCGGGCGAGGTTCTCGGCGTCGCAGACCTGCGCCTCGGTGGCGCCGGCGAGCAGCTCGCCGACCACCACCTGCTGGTCGTCCACCAGCTCGTCGAGCACGGCTACCAGCCGCTCCTCGGCCAGCTCCCAGGCCGCGGCGAGCTCGCGGCGCGCCAGCGGGCCGTAGAAGCGCAGCCACTCGCCGAGCAGCGGACCGAGGGCGGCCTCGCGGCCGTCGTCGTCGCGCGGCGCCGCGGCGTGGGCGCGCGCGAGCAGGGAGCGCGAGTCGGCCGCAGAGAGAGGTGCGAAGGGCGCCAGGGGGAAGGCGAGCGTCACCGTCTCATCGGCGAGATCGAGCTCGCCGAGCAGGCGGGGGAGCAGCTCGACGGCGGTGATCAGCAGCCGTGGCTCTGGCGGGACGTTCGTGGCGGCGTCAGCGTTGCGGGCGGGGACGAGCCCCGCCCCTACACCGAAGGGGAGTGCTCCGTTCTCCGCCGGCGGCAGCTCGATCGCCACCACCCGCTCTATCGACGGCGCCATCGCCGTCTCGACCTCGGCCTCGGTCAGCCCCTGGTCGCGCGCCAGCGCGTCGAGCAGCTCGCGCCACTCGGCGAGCGGCACCGCGAGGCGCTCGCGCACCCAGTCAGCCACCTCCTCGGGAGCCGGCGCGTAGCCGGGCCAGGTGCGCTGCAGCTTGCGTCGCAGCTCCTCGGCGGCGGCGGCGGGCACGCGCGGCCGCAGCGCCGCCGACAGCGCCACCTCGGCGAGCAGGTCGTCGCCCAGCCGCGAGGGCCCGCCCTCCGGCGTGTCGTCCTCGTACATCAGCCGGTTGGTCTGCTTCCAGCCGAGGTTGGCGGCGAAGGGCGACGGCTTGTGGGTGGTCACCTCGACCACCTCGATCTCACCGCGCTCCACCTCGCCGAGCAGCTCGCGCAGGGCGCCGAGGTCCATCTCGTCCTGCAGGCAGGTGCGCCAGGTCTCGAGCAGCAGCGGGAAGTCGGCGAAGCCGCGCACGGCGTCGAGCAGCCGCTTGCTGCGCTGGCGGTTGAGCCACAGGGGGATGCGGTGACGCTGGTCGCCGCGCGGCAGCAACAGGGCGCGGCCGGCGTTCTCGCGGAAGCGCGAGCCGAAGAAGCCCGAGCTCTCGAGGCGCCGGCGCAGCAGGGGCAGCAGCCGCTCGCTCTCGACCAGCGCCAGGAGCTCGTCGCCAGGCATCTCGTGCGGCAGCTCGATGGCGATGGCGTCGTCGTCGTGCGTGGCCTCGAGCCGGGTGCCGAAGCGCTCTTCCCACGCGGCGGCGAGGGCCATAGCGAAGGGGCGGTTGACCTGCCCGCCCCACAGCGTGTGCAGCACCAGCCGCGGCCGCGGGTCGGCCGCCTGCGG
>DASYUP010000016.1:0-10412 GCA_036001185.1 Thermoanaerobaculia bacterium | reverse complement strand
TCACGCACCCAGACGGCGTGAGGGTCGCGGCCATCATGCGCGGCTCCGCGCCAGCTCGCGCAATGCCTGCCGGTCGAGCTTGCCGCGCTCGGTGTAGGGCAGCGTCTCCACCAGCCGCACCTCGCGCGGCTGCAGGCCGCTGGGTAGCGCCGAGAGGTCCACCGTGCGGCCGCGCGCCACCAGGAAGGCGACGATGCGGTCGCCGCGCACCGGGTCGTCGACGCCCACCACCGCCAGCTCCTCGACGCCGGTGGCGCCGCGCAGCGCCTCCTCGAGCGCCGCCGCCGGGATCTTGCGGCCGCCGACGTTGCAGATGTCCGCCGAGCGGCCGGTGAGGCGCAGCCGCCCGCTGCCGTCGAGCTCGCCAGTGTCGCCGGTGGCAACCATGCGGTGCGTCAGAGTGCAGTCGCGTCCCAGGTGGCCGCCGAAGTTGGCGGCCGAGTCGATGGTCACCACGCCGCCCTCGCACAGCGCGACGCGCACGCCGGGCAGCGGGCGGCCGACGCTGCCCTCGGCGTCGGGCTCGTGCGGCGCCGCCTCGAAGCTGATGCCCCCGGTCTCGGTCGAGCCGTAGAACTGGTGGATGAAGCGGCCGCTGCGGGCGCGGAAGCGCCGCGCCGTCTCGACCGGCAGCGTCGCGCCGGCGCAGATCAACGTGCGCAGCGGCAGCGCCGTCGGCCAGTCGGTCTCGGCGAGGGCACGCACCAGCGGCGGCACGGTGGGGAAGAAGGTGATCTCCCCTTCAGCGAGGGCGTTGAGCAAGGGGCCGGGGTAGAAGCTGGGCTCGAGCACCAGCGGCGTGCCGTGCACTGCCAGCGACAGCACGCCGTTGTCGAAGCCGTAGGAGTGCGACAGCGGAATGGCGAGCAGCACGCGGTCGCGCGGCTGGATCGCCATCCCCTCGACGATGTGGGTGATGCCGGCGATCAACGCCTCTTCGCCGAGACAGACGCCGAGCGGGTCGCCGGTGCTGCCGGAGGTGAGCTTGACCAGCACGGTGCCCGGCGGCGCCTCGACCGCCGCCACGCCGGGCAGCCGCGCCAGCCAGACGCCGCCGCCGAGCTCCTCGCCCGCCCCCGGCTCGCGGTGGAGCAGGGCGCTGACGCCCAGCCGCCGGCAGAGCTCGAGCCGCGCCGGCAGCGGCAGCGCGCCGTCCATCGCCACCACCGGCAGGCCGCGGCGCCGTAGAGCGAGAAAGAGCTCGACGAAGGCGGCGCAGTTGCCGGTGGCGAGGGCGACCGGCAGGGGCGCCAGCGGACCGAGCGGTCGCTCCCAGGCGCACACCCGCGTGGCCAGATCGTCGAAGGTGAGCCGCACGCCTTCACCGCGCGACCAGAGGGCGGGCTCGCCGCGTCGGTCGCGCGCCAGGCGCTGGAAGGCTTCCAGGATCGCACTCATGACAGAGCAGCGAATTCTCGCGGGCGGACGGACGGTTGGCAAGTCGAGGCTCGTCTGGCGCCCGACGCTCGAGCTCGATCCGCGCGGTGTCGTCGCCGCCACGGGCGAAGCGCCGGAAGGGGCCAGGGCCGGGTTAGACTGCCGGGTGAGCCGCCCGGCAGCGCCATGCCCGACGCCCCCGTCGAAGCGACGGCGGTCCTCCTGGACCGTGCCCGCCGCGGCGATGCCGCGGCGCGCGACCGTTTGGCGGCCCGCTTCCTGCCGCTGCTGCAGCGGTGGGCCCACGGCCGGCTGCCGCCGCGCGCGCGGGGCGCCGTCGACACCGACGACCTGGTGCAGGTGACGCTGGTCAAGGCGCTCGAGCGCCTCGCCAGCTTCGAGCCGCGTCACGAAGGCGCCTTCCTTGCGTACCTGCGGCGCATCCTGCTCAACAAGCTGCGCGACGAGATCCGTCGCGCCGGCCCCGGGCGCCAGCCGCTCGACGAGCGGCTGCCGGCGCCGCTGTCGCTGGTCGAGGAGACCATCGGCCGCGAGGTGGTCGCGCGCTACGAGGAGGCCTTGCAGGAGCTCGAGCAGCGGCAGCGCGAGTCGGTCATCCTGCGGCTCGAGTTCGGCTACAGCCACGAGGAGGTGGCGGCGGCGGTGGGCTGTCCGACCGCCAATGCGGCCCGCATGCTGGTGTCGCGCGCCCTGGTCCGTCTCGCCGAGCTGCTCGACGGCCGCGTCTGAGGTGGCTCGCGGCCCATCGGCGTGCGCTGCCGGGCCCGCGGCGCGTTGTTCACCCTGAACGCCCGCGCGCGGGCGGCGCTGCCGCGTACCGCGACCGCAGGTTAGACTGACGAGAGCGCTCGCCCGACGAGAAATGGCCTCGCCCGAAGACCCCGCCCGGCCGGCCGCCGGTGAGGTCGACCCTCTGCTCGACGAAATGGCGGCGCGTGTCGCCGACGCCACGCCCGTCGACTGGGAGGAATGCGCCGGCACCAGCCCTGGCACGGCGCCGCTGCTGCATCAGCTCGAAGTGCTGTCACGGCTGGGCGAGGCGTTCCGCCAGGCCGCGGCGGCGCCGCACGCGGCAACGGCGACGCCGGCGGTCGCGGCGCGCTGGGGGCACCTCGAGCTGCTCTCGCCGCTCGGCGAGGGAAGCTTCGGCGAGGTATGGCGGGCCCGCGACCCGCTGCTCGACCGCGAGGTGGCCCTCAAGCTGGCCAAGACCACGTTCGGCGCCGCCAGCGCGCAGCGCTTCCTCGACGAGGCACGCCGGCTCGCCCGTGTCCGTCACGCCAACGTCGTCGTGGTGCACGGCGCCGACGTGCACGACGGGCGGGTCGGTCTGTGGACCGACCTCGTCGAAGGACAGACTCTCGAGGCGCAGCTGCAGGCCCAGGGGCCGCTCTCGGCGCGCGAGGCGGCGCTCGTCGGCATCGACCTCTGCCACGCCCTCGCCGCTGTGCACGACAAGGGGCTGGTGCACGGCGACGTCAAGACCGCCAACGTGATGCGCGAGCGGGGCGGTCGCATCGTGCTGATGGACTTTGGCACCGTCAAGGAATTGCGCGCCAACGGCGAAGCGACGGTGACGCGGGGCACACCGGTGACCCTCGCCCCCGAGTTGCTGCGTGGCGAGGCGTTGTCGCCGGCCGCCGACGTCTATTCGCTGGGCGCCCTGCTCTACCGCCTGGTCACCGGCCGCTACCCGGTGGAGGGCAACGACGTCGACGAGATTGCTGGCCGGCACCAGCGCGGCGAGGTCATCCCCCTGCGCGACCAGCGTCCCGATCTGCCAGCCCCCTTCGTCGCCGCCGTCGAAGGCGCGCTGGCGACCGAGCCGCGCCGCCGCTACCCGAGCATCGGGGTGATGGAGCGCGCCCTGGCGGCCGCCGCCGGAGTGGCGCGCGCCCATCGGGGGGCGCGGCTCGGCGTGCTCGCCGCGGTGGCGGCCGTAGTCGTCGCGCTCCTCGTCGTTGCCGTCGAGCGGCTCGCGGGCCCGTCGCTGCCACCTCCGCAGCAGCCGGCGAGCGGCCCGCCGCCACGGCGACCGGCCATCGCCGTGCTCGGGTTCAAGGACCTTGCCGGCAGCGACGACGCGGCCTGGCTGGGCACCGCGCTCGAAGAGATGCTCACCACCGAGCTCTCCGCCAGCGATCGCCTGCGCACCATCGCCGGCGAGCAGGTGGCGCGGGCGCGGCTCGAGCTGGCCCTGCCACCCAGCGAGGCGCTGGGCGTGGGCACGCTGCACCGCCTGAGCCGCAACCTGGGCACCGACTATGTTGTGGTGGGCTCCTACCTCGTGCTCAGCGGCCACCCCGAGCGGCTGCGCGTCGACGTGCGCCTGCAGGACGCCGCGGCCGGCGAGACGGTGCTGGCGGTCAGCGAGAGCGGCACCCGCGACGAGCTGTTCGACCTCGTGTCGCGCGCCGGCGCGCGGTTGCGAGCGCGGCTGGGCGGCGGCGGCGCGCCGGCCGGGCGGCGACAGCCGGCTGTGCCGACCGACGCCGAGGCGGCCCGTCTCTACGCCGAGGGGCTGGCGCGGCTGCGCCGGTGGGAGGCGGATGCGGCGCGGCGGCTGCTCGAGCAGGCGATCAGCCGCGAGCCCGGCTTTGCGCCCGCCCACTCGGCGCTTGCCGGCGCCTGGTGGACCCTCGGCTACGACGAGCGCGCGCGCGACGAGGCGCGGCGCGCCTTCGAGCTTGGCGCCGGCCTGCCGCAAAGCGAGCGGCTGCTGGTGGAGGCCCGCTACCGCGAGGTGGCGGGAGACTGGCCGCGCGCCATCGCCGCCTATCGCACCCTCATCCGCAACGCCCCCGACGAGCTCGAGCACCGCCTCCGCCTCGCCCAGGTGCAGACCGCCGCTGGCCAGGGGCGCGAGGCGCTGATCACCCTGGCCAACCTGCGGCGCCTGCTGGCGCCGCTCGCCGACGACCCGCGCGTCGACCTCGCCGAGGCGGCCGCCTACTTCGCGCTCGGCGACCAGCGTGGCGCTCAGGGGGCGGCGGCGCGCGCCGCCGACCTCGCCGCCGCCACCGGCGCGCGCGTGCAGCTCGCCCGCGCCCGCGCCGCGGAGGCGCGCGCCTGGACGCTGATCGGCGAGTTCCCGCCGGCGCTCGCCGCACTCGCCGAGGCGCGCCGGTTGACCGCAGAGCTGCACGATCCCGAGGGGTTCGCGAACACGCTCGCGCTCGAAGGGTTCATTCGCCGCGAGCAGGGCGAGCTCGACGCCGCGCGCGCCGTCTACGAGCGTGCACGCGCTGCCTACCGCGCGCTGGGCAACGCCGCCGGTGCCGTCGACGCGCAGTATGGCATCGGTGCCGTGCTCTACCAGCAAGGCGACGTCGCCGGTGCGGCCGCCACCTACGCGGGAGTCGCCACCGCCTATCGCGCCCTCGGCCGCCGCAGCGGCGAGGCCAGTGTGCGGCAGGCGATCGGCGCCATCCAGCGACAGCGCGGCGAGCTCGCCGCCGCCCGTGAGAGCTTTGCCGCCGCGCTGGCGCTCCACCGCCAGCTCGGCGAACGCAACGGCGAGGTCAACGACCTCACCAGCCTGGCCAACGTGCTGCGCGATCTCGGCGAGCTGCGTGCCGCTGAGCGCGGCTACGCCGAGGCGCTGGCCGTGGCGCGCCAGCTCGGCCTGCGGCCGCGTGTCACCCAGCTGCTGCACAACCTGGGCGGCATTCGTCGCACCCTCGGCGAGCTGGGGCCGGCCCGCGCCGCCTACGAGGAGGCCCTGTCGGGGCGGCGCGAGGCCGGCGACCGCAGCGGCATCGCCGCCACCCTGCGCGCTCTCGGCAAGGTGCTGGCGGAGCAGGGGGACCTCGCCGCGGCGCGCAACCTCCAGGAGGAGGCGCTGGCGCTGCGCGAGGAGATCGGCGAGCAGGGCGGCATCGCCGACTCGCGGCTCATCGTGGCGCAGCTCGCCCTCGCGGCCCGCCAACCAGCGGTGGCGCGCGACCGGATGACCGGCGTCGCCGAGGAGCTGCGGCGCGAGGGGCGCGCCGACGACGAGGCGCTGGCGCAGGCGGTGCTCGCCGAGGCGCTGTTCGCCACCGGCGAACCGGGGGCCGGCGAGACGGCGCTGCGCCGCGCCCTGGCGCTCGCCGCGCGCAGCTCGACGCTCGAGCTGCGGCTGCTCGCTCTCGTCCCGGCGGCCCGCCTGCGCGCCCTGCGCGAGCCGGGCCGCTGCGCGGAGGCGGCCGTGGCGCGCCGCGACCTCGAGGAAGCGGTCAGCGCGGCGGACGGCGCCGGCCACGTGCCGCTGCTGCTGGCGGCGCGGCTGGCGCTCGGCGAGGTGGAGATCTCCTGCGGCGCGGCGGCGAAGGGCCGGCCTCGCCTGCTGGCGCTCGCCGCCGCGGCACGGCAGCGCGGCTTTACCCGCATCGCCGCCCAGGCCGCGCAGCTCGCCGCGCGGGGCGAGCCTGGCGGCGCACCCTGAGGGCGCACCCTAGGGGTGCACCCTGGCGGCGCACGGGTCGCCCGTATTGTTCCGCTGCCGCGTGCGGTCGGTGGCCTCCGGTGCGTTGTCACCTTTGAAGGGCCAATCCCGCGGACCCTTGAGGAGGGACCCCATGCCAACCACAGCCACCCGCGGTCGCCATCACCGCGCGGGTGCCGCGCTGCTGCTCGCCGCCGCGGCGCTCACTTCGCCGCTGTTCGCCCAGGTCTGGGAGGTCGGCAACCAGGTGCGCGAGCTCGGCGTTGCGCAGGCCGGCGCCACCTACGGCGCCGCGCTGGCCATCGGCGACTTCGACGGCGACGGCCGCGCCGACCTCGTGGTGGGGGCGCCCAGCTTCGATGGCACCCTCGGCGGCCAAACCTGGACCAACGCCGGTCGCTACGACGTCTACCGCGGCAAAGCCGATCGGCAGCTCGACTACCTCACCGCCAGCTTCATCCTCGCGCAGGACGTCCGCTTTGGCAGCGCGCTCGCGGCAGGCGACTTCGACGGCGACGGTCACGACGATCTGGCCTTCAGCCAGCCGGGCTTCGATCTGCAATCGGGTGGCACGCAGGCCGACGCGGGCTTGGTCTCGGTGCGGCTCTATGAGGGACCCGGCTTCGGCCCCGACATCGCGCTCAGCCAAGACACCACCGGCGGCGCGAGCACCCCCGAGCCGGGCGACCAGTTTGGCTGGTCGTTGGCCGCCGGCGACTTCGACGACGACGGCTACGACGACCTCGCCGTGGGCGTCCCGTTCGAGAACTGGGGGGGCGCGGTCGATGCGGGTGTGGTGCACGTCTTCTATGGCGGGCCGACCGGCATCGACCCGGCGAACGGCGTCGACACCTTCGGCGCCGGCATGAACGGCGTGCAGGGGGCGCACGGCGACGGCGACCTCTTCGCCTTCGCCCTCGCTGCCGGCGACTTCGACCAGGACGGCATCACCGACCTCGCCATCGGCGCACCGCTGCGCACCGTCGGCGGTCACCCCGACGCCGGGCAGGTACACGTTCTCTACGGCTCTCCGAGCGGCGTCACCGGCGCCGGCGATCAGCTGTTCGCCGACGCCGACCTCGGCGGCGTGACGGAGTCCGGCGATCGCTTCGGCAGCGCGCTCGCGGTCGGCTACTTCGACGATCCCATCTTCTGCTTCTCGCCCTGCGCGGCGGATCTCGCCATCGGCGCGCCGAGCGAGACGCTGGGGGCCGAGGCGGGCGCCGGCAAGGTGACGGTGGCCTACGGCTCGGCGAGCGGACTCAGCGGCGCCGACGTCACCCTGCTGAGGCAGGACGACGTTCCGGGGCAGACCAGCAAGGCCGGCGACAACTTCGGGTTCGCCCTCGCCGCCGGGCGGATGGATGCCCACTCGGCCTCGGATCTGGCGGTGGGGGCGCCCGGCGAAGGCGGGCTGCTTCCCGATATCGGCGTTGTTCACCTCTTCTTCGGCGCCGGCGCCGGGATCAACGCCGGCCGGCCACCGCAGACGGTGCCGCAGCGCGCCGGCTTCGGCCTCTTCCCACCGGCGGCCGGCGATCGCTGGGGCGCCCGGCTGGCGATCGGCGATTTCGACGACGATGGCTGGGGCGACCTCGTGGTCGGCGTGCTGCAGAAAGATCGCAACGGCCAGGCCGACAGCGGTGCGGTGCAGATCCTCTACGGCGCGCTGTTCGCCGACGGCTTCGAGCGCGGCAGCGACAGCGCCTGGGGGCCGGGGGGCGTCTGATCGCGCCTGCAGCGGGACGGCTCGCTGCAGCGGGTAGAGGCGCGACGGTCGTCAGCGTTGCCCAGCTCGGGTGCCGAGCTTGTAAACTGCGCCGCCATGGAACAGCAGGGAGCGAGCGCCGTGCCCGCGGCGGCGCCGGTGGTCACCGACTACGACGTGGCCGTGATCGGCGGCGCCTTTTCGGGCGGCGCCGCCGCGCAGCTGCTGCGCCGGCTCGCACCGCAGGCGCGAGTGCTGGTCGTCGAGCGGCAGCAGCGCTTCGGGCGCAAGGTGGGGGAGGCCACCGTCGAGACCTCGGGGATGTTCCTCACCCGCGTCCTCGGTCTCTACGACTACCTGGTGCGCAATCACCTGCCCAAGCATGGGCTGCGCTACTGGTTCTCCGATCGGCCGGGCCGTCGGCTCGATGAGATCTCCGAGGTGGGTCCGATGAGGGTGTCGGCGCTTCCCTCCTTCCAGCTCGACCGCAGCAAGCTCGACGAGCACATCCTGGCCACCGCTTGCGACGCCGGCGCCGAGCTGCTGCGCCCGGCGAAGGTGACGCAGGTCGAGCTCGGCTGGCCGCAGAGCCGGTTGGTGGTGGAGACGGCCGCCGGGCGTCGAGAGGTGACAACGCGCTGGGTCGTCGACGGCTCGGGCCGGCAGACCTTCCTCGCCCGCCGCCTCGGTCTGCTCGAGAAGGTCGAGCGGCATCCCACCGCCGCCGTGTGGGCGCGCTGGAAGAACGTCGCCGACTTCGATGGCCCGGCGATCACCGGCGCCGATCCCGCTCGACCGCGCTTGACGCAGCTCAACGCCGCGCGCCGGCTCGCCACCAATCACTTCTGCGGTTACGGCTACTGGTGCTGGGCCATCCCGCTCGGCGACGGCGACGTCAGCATCGGCCTCGTCTACGACCGCCGTCTCTTCCGCTGGCCCACCGAGGGGCGGCTGGCGGACCGGTTCAAGCACTTCGTCACCACGCAGATCTCCGGCCTCGACGAGCTGCTGGCGCCGGCCACCATGGACGAGGACGACTTCCTCGCCTACTCGTACCTGCCGTATCGCTCCCGGCAGTACATGGACAAGGGCTGGGCGCTGGTAGGCGACGCCGGCGCCTTCATGGACCCCTACTACAGCCCCGGCCTCGACCACGCCTCGATGTCGGTGTGGGCGACCGTCGACATCATCCGCCGCGAGCTCGCCGGCGAGCTCGCGGAGGCTGACCTCGTCGCCGCAATCGACCGCCACAACGGCCAGTTCTTCCGCTCCTACGACGGCTGGCTCGACGCCCTCTATACCGACAAGTACGAGCTGATGGGCGACGCCGAGCTCACCGCCGCGGCCTTCCTCTTCGACACCGGGATGTACTACCTCGGGGTGGTCGGCGGCAATCAGCGCGATCTCGCCGAGCTCGCCGTGCCGGCTTTCGGCTGCGACGACCTGCCGACCCGGCTGGCCCGCTGGACGATGGTGACCTTCAACCGGCGCCTGGTGAAGCTGGCGCGCTTCCGCCGCGCCGTCGGCACCTACGGCAAGCGCAACCTCGGCTGGCGCCTCTACCCGGCGCGCTTCGACATCGCCCGGGATCGCGCGCTGGCCCTGGTGCGGTCGGGCCTCAAGCTGTGGTGGGGCGTGGAGCGCGAGTACCTCGCCCATCGCCTGCTGCTGCGCCGGCGCGTCGATCTCTCGCCGCCGGTGCCGCTGGGCGATGGCGAGACGGTGGAGGAGCTGGCGGCGCAGCGTTCGGAGCAGGCGGTGGTGGCGGTGGGCGCTCGCTGACGGCGCGGCGCCAACCGAAACCGTGGAGGCGCGGTACCGCCCAGGCACCGTATACACTGGATCTACAGTGCAGGATCCTGTCATGCGCGAGGCGCCCGCGGGGGCCGTTGCGGCCACCGACTACGACGTGGTGGTGATCGGCGGCGCCTTCGCCGGTGCCGCCGCTGCGCTGCTGCTACGGCGCCTGTCGCCGCGCTGCCGCGTGCTGGTGGTCGAGCGACAGGAGCGCTTCGGCCGCAAGGTGGGGGAAGCGACGGTCGAGACCTCGGGGATGTTCCTCTCCCGCTTCCTCGGTCTCCACGACTACCTCGCCCGCGAGCAGCTCCCCAAGCACGGCCTGCGCTTCTGGTTCTCCGACCGTCCCGACCGCCGGCTCGACGAGCTCACCGAGATCGGCCCGCGCAAGATGCCGTCACTGCCGTCGTTCCAGCTCGACCGCGGCACACTCGACGAGGAGGTGCTGTGCCGCGCCGCCGCCGAGGGGGCCGAGGTGGCGCGGCCGGCGAAGGTGACGGCGGCCGAGCTCGGCTGGCCGAGCAGCCGCGTGCGATACGAGAGCGCCGAGGGCAGCCGCGAGGTGACCGCCCGCTGGGTGGTCGACGGCTCCGGGCGGCAGACCTTCCTCGCCCGCCGGCTGGGGCTGCTCGAGAAGGTCGACGTCCATCCGACGGCGGCGGCCTGGGCGCGCTTCCGCGGCGTCGCCGACCTCGACGGCCTGCTGGTGCAGGGGGGCGACCCCTTGACCACTCGCTTGCCGGCGATGGCGGCGGCGCGCCGTCTCGCCACCAACCACTTCTGCGGCTACGGCTGGTGGTGCTGGGTGATCCCGCTGCACGGCGGCGAGACCAGCGTCGGCGTGGTGTACGACAAGCGGCTCTTCCGCTGGCCCACGGCAGGACGGGTGAAGGAGCAGTTTCGCCACTTCGTCACCCACGAGATCGCCGGCCTCTCCGAGCTGCTCGCCGGGGCGACCATGGACGAGGAGGACTTCCTCGCCTACGCCCACCTGCCGTATCGCTCGCGGCAGTACATGGCGCCCGGCTGGGCGCTGGTGGGTGACGCCGGCTCGTTCATGGATCCGCTCTACAGCCCCGGTCT
>DASYUP010000015.1:0-1687 GCA_036001185.1 Thermoanaerobaculia bacterium | reverse complement strand
GCGGGTCTCGAAGACACCGCCGCTGGTGAGCTTGACGCTATAGACCTCGGCGCGCGACGGCAGCGTCGCGAGCAGCGCGAGGCCGGTGGCGAGTAGCGGCAGGGTGCTCTTGCGCATGGGACCTCCGGTTCGAGAATGAGCGGGCAAAGTCTATCACGACAGCGACTTCCCGCGCTGGTTTGTGACCGGCGCCACCCGGCGCCGGTGACCGCGTTCGCTGACGCCGGCGTGTGGACGGCCTACGATCGCGATCTCGGACAGCGAAGGGAGAGGCGATGGGGAGCCGGCAGCGGCGGGTCTCGGGAGAGGGGCGAGCCAGCGAGAAACGAGCCCAGGATGCTGCCGGCCTCGCGGCAGCCCTGCGCCGGGCGGTGGCGATGTTCGCCGCGCTCGGCGCTCTCGCCGGTCTGCCGGCGGCGGCGCAGGAGGGGGCAGCCGGGCTCGCCGCGCGGGCGCGGCCGCCGCAAAGCGCCGCCGCGCCCACCATGTTGCCGCCCCCGGCCAGCTACGTCGGGTCGGTGAACGTGCAGCTGGCCTCGCCGACGCCGGGGGCGGAGATCCACTTCACGCTCGACGGCTCGAGCCCGTCGCGCAAGCACGGCGCCGTCTACGGCGGGCCCATCACCCTCGGCAGCACCGTCACCCTGCAGGCCATCGCCTTCGCGCGCGGTCTGAAGGCGAGCCTGGTGACCAAGGGCCTCTACACCGTCACCGCACTGCCGCCGCCGCCCACCGGCGGGCCGCTGCTGCTGGTCGCCGCGCTGACGCCGCAGAACGGCGCCCTCACGCTCGGCGCCGGTAACGCCACGCTGCAACTCGCCGCCGACGAGAAGAGCGGCAACTTCCGCTTCACCTACGGCAACCTCACCGGGCCGCTCAGCGGGGCGCACGTTCACGCCCCCGACGGCCAGATCATCTTCGACATCGACGCCACCCCGCTGCAGGCCGCTGGCTACCGAGTGTGGACGATCGTCGACAGCGGCAGCTGGACGCGAGCGCAGATCCTCGCCGCGCTTGCCGCCGGCCAGTGCTACGTCAACCTCCACACCGCCAAGTACCCGGCCGGTGAGATCAAGGGTCTGCTGCGCCCGGGCGGCGGCAGCGCCGGGTTCACGCCGCCGCCGCCACCACCGCCGCTGCCCGGCGGCAAGCCGACCGCCGCCGAGGCGGCGCGTTTCCTCCGCCAGGCCGCCTACGGTCCCACGCTCGGGGACATCGCCGACGTGCAGTCGCGTGGCTTCTCAGCGTGGATCGACGACCAGCTCGGCAAGTCCACGGCCTCGCATCTCGCCTACGTCGACCATTTGCCCGGCGACCACGACGAGCTGCCCAGCGAGCACGCCCGCGAGTCGATCTGGAAGCAGGCCATCCAGGGCCGTGACCAGCTGCGCCAGCGCGTGGCCTTCGCGCTGTCGCAGCTCCTCGTCGTCTCCGACCAGGACGACGACTTGACCGGCGTCGAGGCGATCGCCGGCTACATGGACATCCTCGAGCGGGATGCCTTCGGCAGCTTCCGCACCCTCATGCAGGACGTCACACTGTCCCCGGCGATGGGCGCCTACCTCGACATGCGCTCCAACGACAAGGAGGACCCGGAGAGCGGCCGCAACCCCAACGAGAACTACGCTCGCGAGCTGCTGCAGCTGTTCACCATCGGCCTCTACAAGCTGCACCCCGACGGCAGCCT
>DASYUP010000014.1:0-12313 GCA_036001185.1 Thermoanaerobaculia bacterium | reverse complement strand
CCGTCAGCCAGGCCTGGCAGGAGAGCGAAGACGAGGCCGGCTCGGCCGACCGCGGCATGTCAGCCGCCCCCGGTGGCGAGCGGTCGGCGGCCACGCCTCGCGGCGCGCTTGGCGGGGGCAGCCTCAACAGCGGCAGCAGCGCCCTTACCTCCAACACCTGCGACCTCTTCGTTGGCCGCATGGCGCCGGCCATCGCTTCCTGGGTGCACGAGCGCAACGATCGCACGGCGGTCACCCTGCGGCACCTGCAGCAGGCGGGCTCGATCCTCGCCGGCATCCCCGGCGTCAAGACCCTCGTCTACATCAGCGACTCGCTGGAGACCGAGCCGGCGGCGCCGCTGGCGGCCGCCGTCGGCGCGCTCTGTCCGGGGCAGCACCTCGACATCACGCAGCAGGAGATGCCGCGCGACCTGCTCGCCCTCACCCGACATCTCAATACCAACCAGGTGACGATTTACGCGCTACAAGCGAGTGGCCTGCGGGTGGCGGACTCGGGCACCGCCGGTAGCCGCGGCGCGGCGGGCGGCGCGCTGGGCGCGCGCGTCACCAGCGCCTTCGAGTCGGCCCAGCGGACCGGCGAGCGCCGCGGCATGGGCGTGCTCGCCGACGAGACCGGCGGCCGGCTGGTGTTCAACCAGAACGACTTCGGCAGTGAGCTGCAGACCATCGGCCGCGAGGCGCAGACCTACTACTCCCTCGGCTACCGCCCGCCGAACGGCGGTGCCGCCGGCGAGCACCGCATCGAAGTCGCGCTCAAGGATCGTTCGCTCACCGCCCGCTACCGGCGCGGCTACCGCGAGAAGGACGGTGAGCAGCGGCTACGCGAGCTCCTCGAGGGCGCCCTCTACCTCGGCATCACCGTCAACCCGCTCGACGTACGCCTGGGTGCCGGCGAGGTGCGGCCGCGTGGCGAGCGTCACGTCCTGCCGCTGCACATCTTCGTGCCGGTCGAGGGGCTTTCGTTCCTCGGCGCGCCGGATGCGGCGGCGGCCGAGCTGCACGTGCAGGTGCTGGCGCGCAACGCCGGTAATCCGCGAGAGGCGTGGGTGGTCAAGGCCTTCCGCATCCGCCGGCCCGCCGGCGCCGCCGGCAAGGCCGACCTCGCCGTCGAGGTCGAGCTCGACCCAGGCACCAACGTGGTGGCGGTCGGCTTGCGCGACGAGGCCTCGCGGGCAACGTCGCTGGTATCGACGACGGTCGAAATCGCGCGCTGAGCCGGCGGACGCCGGGCGCCGGGCTGGCGGCGCCGGCGGGCCGGATCCGCTAGGATGGCGGGTGAGGGACCTCCTCATGAACCAGCCACGCGCGTGGCTCCTGGTGCCGATCGCCTGCGTCGCGGCGATCGCCGCCGCTCCCGGACCGGGGCCGACGCAGTCGCCGCCCCGCTTCGGCGAGGCGGTCGACGTCGAGCTGGTCAACGTCGAGGTGTGGGTGACCGACCGCCAGGGGCGGCCGGTGACCGGCCTCGCGGCGAGCGACTTCGAGCTCCGCCAGGACGGCGACCCGGTGGCGATCACCAACTTCAGCGAGATTCGCGGTGCCGCGCTGACCACGGTGGCCACGGCGGTCGAGGCTCCGGCGCCGGCCACGGTACCGGCGCCGCCGGCCGAGCGGCCTGCCGACGTGCCGGTCTCCCTCGTCCTCTACTTCGACCAGCTCCATCTGCAGCCGCGCGACTACCCGCCGCTGCTCGACGGCGTGGCGAAGCTGCTCGTCGCCGGCGCGGTGCCCGCCGAGCGCGTCATGGTGCTGCGACAGGACCGCCAGCTGCACCTCGAGGTGCCTCTGGGCTCGTCGCGCCAGACCCTCGACGCGGCGCTGGGGCGCCTGGCCGCCACGCGCAACATCGGCGACAGTGCGGAGACCGAGCAGATCGTCGCTGCCGTCAGCCAGGCCTGGCAGGAGAGCGAGGACCTCGGCGGCGTGCGCGCCCGCATCGCCTCCGCCGGCGCCGGCGCGGCGGTGGCGGGTGGGCCTCGCGCGGCGGTCGGCGGCGATACCAGCGGCGTCACCGCCAACGCGTCGGGCTCCGGCACCTGCGACCTCTTCGTCGGCCGCATCACGCCGACGGTCTCCTCCTGGGCGCACGAGCACGACGAGCGCACGTCGGTGACCCTGCGGCACCTGCAACGGACGGGCTCGATTCTCGCCGGCCTGCCGGGCGTCAAGACGCTCGTCTACATGAGCGACGCGCTGGAGACCCAGCCGGCGTCGCCACTGGTCGCCGCCGTCGGCGCTCTCTGCCCCGGCCAGCACATCGACTCACCGCAGGAGGAGATGTCACGCGAGCTGCTGGCCCTCACCCGCCATCTCAACACCAACCAGGTAACCATCTACGCCATGCAGGCGAGCGGCCTACGGGTAGCCGACTCGATCACCGCCGGCAGCAGGGGCGCGGCTGGCGGCAGCCTGGGAGCCCGCGTGACGGGTACCTTCGAGTCCGCCCACCGCACCAGCCAGCGTAGCGGCATGGGGACGCTGGCCGACGAGACCGGCGGCCGCCTGGTGATCAATCAAAACGACTTCGGGATCGTGCTGCAGACCATCGGTCAAGAGATCCAGAGCTACTACTCGCTCGCCTACCGCCCGCCCCGCGCCGGCGCGGGGGAGCACCGCATCGCAGTCAGCCTCGAGGACCGTTCGCTCACCGCCCGCTATCGTCGCGGCTACCGCGAGAAGGACGGCGAGGAGCGCATGCGCGAGCTGCTCGAGAGCGCCCTCTACCTCGGCATCACCGCCAACCCGCTCGACGTTCGCCTCGGCGCCGGCGCGATCAGGCCGCGCGGCGAGAGACACGTCCTGCCATTGCACATCTTCGTGCCCGTCGAGGGGCTGGCGTTTGTCGGGCCGCAGGACGCCCAGGCGGCGGAGCTGCGCGTGCAGGTGCTGGCGCGCAACGTCGTCAACCCGCGCACGGCGTGGCTGACCAAAGGCTTCCGTGTCCGCCGGCCGGCCGGCGCCAGCGGCCAGGCGGACCTCACCGTCGAGGTCGAGCTCGACGCCGGGACCAACGTCGTGGCGGTCGGCCTCCGCGACGAGGGCTCCCGTGCCACCTCGCTGGTGTCGACGACGGTCGAGATCGCTCGGTGAGCGCGGCCGCGTGGGCGACTCGCGCCGCCGCCGAGCGAGCAGCTCCGCCCGGCTAGCGGGCCAGGTGCCAACCTTTCCGCCCCCAGCCACGTATGCTAAAAGCTCGTCGATGAAGATCACGGAAATCCTCCTTGCCGCGCTCGCTGCGTCGCTGGTCGCCTGCGCCAGCCGCTCGACCGCCAGCGAGGAGAAGGCGACCGCCACGGCCGGTGAGATGGCTCTGCGGGTCGAGCGCGGCGACCTCCCGCGCCGCCTGCTGCTCTCCGGCGAGATGGTCGCCGAGGAGGCGGCGGTGGCGGTGGCTCCGGTGGTGCGCATCTGGCCCCTGCAGGTGCGCTGGCTCGCCGAGGACGGCAGCCAGGTGGCCGCTGGCGAACGAGTGGTCGAGTTCGACAACGCACAGCTCGCCTCCCGGCTGCAGGACCTCAAGAGCCGCGTCGTCGATCAGGCAAGCAAGCTCGACGAGGCGGAGGCACGCGCCGCGGCCGAGGAGTCCGCCGCCCGGCTCGAGCTCGAGCGCAAACGGGCGGCTCTACGCAAGGCGGAGATCCGCGCCGACGTGCCGGAAGGGATCCTCGCTGCCAAGGAGCTCGCCGACCGGAAGAAGGAGCTCGCCGCGGCGCGCCTCGAGCTCGCCGCCGCGCAGACCGCCTTCGACGCCAAGCAACGAGGCGGCCAGGCCGCGGTGAGCGACACGCGCCTGGCGCTCGCGCAGGCCGAGCGAGAGCTCGCCACTATCGAGGAGAGCCTCGAGCGCCTGGTGGTGCGGGCGCCGCGTGCCGGCCTCCTGACCGTCGGCGAGTACTGGCAGGAGCCGCGGCCTATCCGCGAGGGTGACCAGGTGTGGCCGGGAATGACCGTGGCGCGCATTCCGGACCTCTCGACGCTGGTGGTACGCGCCCGCCTCTACGACGTCGACGATGGGCTGGTGGCGTCGGGCGCGAAGGTGCAGGCCTTCCTCGACGCCTTCCCGGGCCGCGCCTTCGCCGGCACCATCCGCGACGTCGAGCGCATCGCCCAGCCGGTCAAGGCGCAGTCGCTGCGGCGGGCCTTTCAGGTGGTGGTCGACCTGGCGCGGGGCGACCGCCAACAGCTGCGCCCCGGGATGTCGGTGCGCGTCGAGGTGCCGTTGCCGCTGCACGACGTGGTGAACGTGCCCCGCCGCGCCCTCGCCTGGCGCGGGAGCACTCCAACCCTGCAGCTCGCCGACGGCAGCCGCCCACCGGTGCGCCTCGGGCCCTGCTCGGCCACCCGTTGTGCGCTGGTGGAAGGGCCGCGTGTCGGCACCCTGCTCGCGGAGGCCAGCGGGGATGGCGGCTCGTAGGCGCCGCCTGGCGGCGGTCGTCGTCGTCCTTGGCGCCGCCGCCGCGGCACTGGCGTGGACCGGCTCCGCCCAGAAGCGCCGCCACGCCGTGCTCTCTCGCCAGGACCTCGTGCGCACCGTCGAGGTGGAAGGGGTGCTGCGCTCGCTGGAGGCCGTCACCATCGGGCCGCCGGCGGTGCCGGACATCTGGAGCTTCAAGGTCTCCTTCCTGGTGCCGGAGGGGACGGAAGTGCGCGCCGGCGAGCCGGTGGTCGGCTTCGACACCACCGAGGTGCAGCAGAGCTTGCAGGACAAGCTGGGCGAGCGCGACTCCGCTGCCAAGGAGCTGGAGAAGCGCGGCAGCGAGCTCGAGATCGAGGGCCAGGACCTGGCGCTGGAGCTCGCCGAGTCGCGCTCGCACCGGCGCAGGAACGCGCTCGAGCTCGAGGTGCCCCCCGAGCTGGTGGCGCGGCAGGAGCTCGAGACGACGCGCGTCGAGCACGCGCTGGCAGAGGCCGAGATCGTCGCGCTGGAGCGCCGCCTGGCGCAGCTGAAGCTGCGTGCCGAGGCCGAGCTGCGGTCGCTGCGCGGCAAGCGCGACCGCGCCGCCGAACGGGTGGGCGAGCTGCAGCGTTACCTCGCGGCCATGGAGGTCAAGGCGCCGCGGGCGGGCACCGTCGTCTATGAGCTCGGCGAGGCGGGGGAGAAGAGCAAGGTGGGCGACTCGGTGTGGCGGGCGCAGAACGTGCTCGAGATCCCCGATCTGCGGCGGATGGTGGCCGAGGGGAAGGTCGACGAGGCAGAGATGGGCCGGCTGCGCCCCGCGCAGCGCGTGCAGCTGCGGCTCGACGCGCTGCCCGACGAGACGTTGCGTGGCACCGTGCGGGCAGTGAGCAAGGCGGTGGAGAGCCGCTCGGCGAGCGATCCCGCGCGGGTGGTGAAGGTACAGATCGGCCTTGCCGCGACGGACCCGGCGCGCCTGCGGCCCGGCATGCGCTTCCGCGGCGAAGTCGAGGTGGAGCGGGTGCGCGGCGTGCTCTGCCTGCCGCTGTCGGCGGTGGACCCGCGTCCCGGCGCACCGACGGTCACGGTGGTGCGCGGTCTCGGCAGCGCGCGAGTGACGCCGCGGCTGGGACGGCGCGACGACAAGTGCATCGAGGTGCTGTCGGGGCTGGAGGCCGGCGACCAGGTGCTGCTGCCGGCGGGAACGAGACGGTGAGCGCCCGGTGGCCGCCTCGGCCCTGCGCCGGCGAGGGCGCAAGGGGTTGCTGGCGAGCCGTCGCCGTGGCGGGCCTCCTGCTCGCCGGCGCCTGTGCGCGGCCACCGGCGGTGCCCACCCTCCGCCTGGTGCCGCGGCCCTTCGTCCACAAGGTCACCGCCGAAGGGTGGCTCGCCGCCGAGACCGTGACGCCGGTCACCGTGCCGCCGCAGGTCAAGGCCGCGGTGCGTCTTGCCTGGCTGGCCCCCGACGCTAGCCAGGTGAGCGCCGGCGACGTGATCGCCCGCTTCGACGGTGGCGAGCTGCAGGCGAGGCTGGATACCGCGCGCTCCGCCTTCGATGGCGCCGGCTTCCGCATCGTCGAGAACGAGTCGGAGAGCGTCGCCGAGCGCGCCGGCCTGCTGAGCGAGCTCGAGAAGGCGCGCCTCGAGCTGGCCCTGGCGCGGCAGTTCCAGAAGCGCGACGCCGAGGTCTGGTCGCGCCACGAGATCATCACCGCCCAGATCGACGAGGACCTGGCGCGCGACCGCCAACACCACGCCGAGGAGAAGGGGGCGACCCAGCGCCGCCGCGCAACCAGCGACCTCGACCTGCTGGCGATCGAGCAGAGCCAGGCGCAGCGGAAGATCGGTGAGGCGCGCGCCGGGCTGGCGTCGCTGCAGCTGCCGGCCCCGCACGGCGGCCTCTTCATGCGCGCCCGCGACTGGCGCGGCGAGCCGCTCGAGGTGGGCGCGCAGCTGTGGCGCGGGGCGCCGGTGGGCGAGATCCCGGATCTCGCGCGCATGCAGGCGCGGGTGTTCGTGCTGGAGGCCGACGCCGGCGGCGTCGCCGCCGGTCAGGTGGCGGAGGTGGTGCTGGAGAATCGCCCCGAGGTGGCCCACCGAGGGAAGGTGGCGCGCGTCGACACGGTCGCCAAGCCGCGCGAGCAAGGCTCGCCCGTGCAGTACTTCGAGGTCACGGTAGCGCTCGCTGCGACCGACGGCGCGGTGATGAAGCCGGGTCAGCGCGTGCGCGCGACGCTCTTCCTCGCCCGTGAGGCCAGGGTCCTGGTAGTGCCGCGCCAGGCCGTCGAGCGCGTCGGTGAACGCCACCGGGTGTTCGTCCGCCGCGGCGAGCGTTTCGTGCCCACGACGGTGGAGCTCGGCGTCGGCAACCACGGGCTGGTGGTGGTGACCAAGGGCCTCGCCGCCGGCGACGTCATCGCGCTCCGTTCGCCGGAGGGGCCGCCGGAGACGGCGTCGCCCAAGGGGGCGGCAGCCGGGCAGCGGCGGACGGCCGCCGCCCCCAGCGCCGGCCGCGGCGGAGCGGGGGCACCCTGATCGACCTCCGCGAGTCGATCGCCACCTCGGTCGCCAACCTGGGCGGCCACAAGCTGCGCTCGGGGCTCACCACCCTGGGCATTGTCTTCGGTGTGGGCGCGGTGATCGCCATGCTCTCGATCGGCGCCGGCGCCGAGCGGCAGGCGCTGCAGACCATCGCCCGCCTCGGCCTGCACAACGTGGTGGTGCGCGCCAAGCAGCTCAAGGAGGACGAGGCCAAGGAGCTGCGCGCCAAGTCGCTCGGCGTCTCGCTGCGCGACGCCGAGGCGATCCGCGACGCCGTGCCCGGCGTCGAGCTGGTGGCGCCCAAGCTCGAGATCCGCGCCCGCAAGGTGTTCGCCGCCCAGCGCTCCACCGAGGCGAAGGTGTTCGGTGTCGCCGCCGCCTACGCCTCGCTGGTCGACCTCCACGTCGCCGAGGGGCGGTTCCTCGACCCGCTCGACGAGCAGCGCCACGAGCAGGTGGCGGTGATCGGCAGCGCCGTGCGCCGCGCTCTCTTTGGCTTCGGCCCCGCCCTCGGGCAGAAGGTCAAGGTGGCCGACGTCTGGCTCGAGGTAGTGGGCGTGCTGGAGCCGGTAGGAGAGGACGACAAGTCGTTCCAGGGGGTGGAGCTCGGCTCGCCCTCGACGGCGCTCTTCCTGCCCGCCAGCACGGCGCGGCGCAAGTTCGATCGCGACGCGCTCGCCGCGCCGCTCGACGAGCTGGTGGTGCGGCTGCGCGAGGACACCAGCGGCCACGAAGCCGCCACCGCCGTCCACGCCCTGCTCTCCAACCTGCACGCCGGCGCCGACGATTTCGAGCTGGTGGTGCCGGAGACCCTGCTCGCCGAGAGTCAGCGCACGCAACGTATGTTCGACCTGGTGATGGGCTGCATCGCCGGCATCTCGCTGCTGGTGGGCGGCATCGGCATCATGAACATCATGCTGGCCACCGTGCTCGAGCGCACCCGCGAGATCGGCGTGCGGCGGGCGGTGGGGGCGCGTCGGCGCGACATCGTGGTGCAGTTTCTCGTCGAGGCGTTCACCTTGAGCGCCCTCGGTGGCCTGGTAGGCATCGTCATGGGCACCCTGATCGCCCGCCTCGTCGCCGCCTCCGCCGGCTGGCCGACGGTGGTCACCGGCGGCTCCATCGCGCTCGCCGCCGGTGTGGCGATGGCGGTGGGGCTGGTCTCGGGGCTCTACCCGGCGGTGCGCGCCGCCAACCTCGACCCCATCGACGCGCTGCGCTACGAGTGAGCGCTTGGGGCGCACTACAACCCCGCGATCGACTCGCAAGTGGGCCGGCTCGACGACCGTTTCGCGGGGCAGTTCGATGTCGGTGTGGCGTACCTGCTGACGCCGCGGCTTGCGCTCGCGGTCGACGCGAAGCGGCTCTTCAGCCGCGACGTCGAGTACAGCCCCGCGTGGAAGGCCTCCCTCGGAGTCGGTTGGCGATTCTGACCGCCCGAGGCTGCGTATACTCATCGTACGCGTGAGGCATGGTGCCCACGCGGAAGTACCCGCCGGGAGCGCTCCGCCCCGGCGACGGGAGAAACGCGATGAGACACTTGGGATTCTGGCGGATGCCCGCCTATGCGGCCGCGGCGTGCGGCTGCGGGCCGCATCGGACCTCCGGCGAGGAAGAGAGCAGCTGGCAGCCGCCCGCGGCGAGCTTCTTCGCCGGCGCTTTCGGCGAGGGGTGGCAGTTCGGCGTGCGGCGGCCGCTGCGCTTCCTGGCCTACAAGCTCGGCCTCGAGGAGGGACAGATCGCCGAGCTGGCGCGCGTGCTCGACGAGCTGAAGACCGAGCGGGCGCAGGCGGCCGTCGACGAGCGCCGGACGCTGAGCGCCTTCGCCGACGCTTTCGCCGGCGAGAGCTTCGATCAGGCCCGCGCCGCGGAGGGGGCGACCCTGCGCCAGGGCAGCTCCGAACGGACCCGGAAGGCCGTGCTTGCCGCCCTGCCGAAGATCCACGCCATCCTCACCCCGGCGCAGCGAGAGCGCTTCGCGTATCTCATTCGTACCGGGACGCTGACCTTGTAGCGACCGATGGCGCCAGCCGGGGGCGTCCGCTCCCCGGCTGGCCCTCGCGGCCTCCGGCTGCGCCGTGGGAGTCGACCTCAGATCACCGGCTTGATGTCGACCACCGGCGTGCCGTCGATGGCCTCGATGGGACCGATGAGGAGGCGGTTGCCTTCGATCGCGCGCAAGGTGACAGGGTGGAGGCCCAGGGGATTGGGCCGGTCCGGCGACCGCGTCGCGAAGACCCCGGCAAGCGGATTGCGGGTGTCGCCGCGCGGATGGACGCGCAGGACGCCGCGGTCGGCCTGGTGGAGCCAGGTGATGACGAGGATCTCGTCGCCCACGGCGAGGCCGTGGAGAGCTTCCGTCGCCCAGCCGTCCACCTCCAGCCAGGCATCCGGCGCCCCTTCCGAGCCCTGCCTGGGCGCCTCGCTGCGCGCCACGAGCGTGGAGCGGATCACCCCGATCGATCGCAGTCGGTCACCTGCCGGCGCGGCGGACGTCTTGCTGGCGTTCACTGGAACCTCCTTCCACGCTGCCGTCACATACGCTCGGTCTCGCTCGTCACTACCATGACGGTTGGCGGCGAGGAAATGTAACCGATGGCAGAGCAGCAATGGTTGGCGGAGCGATTCGAGGAGAACCGGGGTCACCTGCGGGCGGTGGCCTACCGCATGCTCGGCTCGCCGAGCGAGGCGGACGACGCCGTGCAGGAAGCCTGGCTGCGGCTGAGCCGCGCCGACACCAGCGGGGTCGAGAACCTCGGCGGCTGGCTGACGACGGTCGTCGCGAGGGTGGCCCTGGACATGCTGCGCTCGCGCAAGTCGCGGCGCGAGGAGCCCTTCGGCCTGCAACCTCCCGAGCTGGGTGGCCGCGAAGGTGACGCCGACCCCGAGGGCGAGACGCTGCTCGCCGATGCGATGGGTCCCGCCCTGCTCGTGGTGCTCGACGCGCTGGCACCGGCGGAGCGAGTGGCGTTCGTGCTGCACGACATGTTTGCCGTCCCCTTCGACGAGATCGCCGCCCTCGTCGGGCGCTCTCCGGCGGCAGCGAGGCAGCTCGCGAGCCGCGCGCGGCGTCGGGTCCAGGGGGCGGCCTCGACTGCCGACGCCGACCGCCGCCGCCAGCGGGAGGTCGTCGACGCCTTCCTCGCCGCCTCGCGCGGCGGCGACTTCGCCGCCCTCCTCGCGCTCCTCGACGCGGACGTGGTGCTGCGCGCCGATGGCGCCGCCGTGAAGCTGGGCGCGTCGCCGGAGGTGCGTGGCGCGGCGGCGGTGGCCGAGACCTTCGCGGGACGGGCGCGCGTCGCCCAGCCGGCGCTGGTCGATGGCGCCGTCGGGCTGGTCTGGGCGCCCGGGGGGCAGCCGCGGGTCGTCTTCGCGCTACGAATCGCGAGCGGGAAGATCGTCGCCATCGACCTCATCGCCGACTCCGACCGCCTGGGCCAGCTCGATCTGACGATCCTCGGGGATTGAAGGGCAGGGCGAGGCCACTAGCCCTTCAGGCGCCTGCCGCCACTGGCAAGCGCCGTAGCTGCCTCGCCGGCGGCATCGGGCGTCACCTGCCCGCGTTGCTGACGGTCTCCACGACGGGCCGGCACAGCGAGCCGTAGACGGTGAAGACGGGCAAGCACCGGCCGCTCACCTTCACCTGGCGGCCCACTGCAGAGGCCAGGTCCCGGCAAGCCTGGCCGCTCGCCTGGACGTCGAGAATGTCCTCCGGGCGTTTGCCGACCACCAGCCTGCTCACACACGAGCCGGTGCCCAGATCCTCCACGAAGCGCACCGTTCCCGCGGCTTCGATGTGGGTATCGGCGACGGTGGACGCCGCCGAGAGGGCGAAGAGAGCGAACATCGTCAGTCTGAGCCTTGCCATGGTTTCTCCTTCTTTGACCATCAGCACCGCATGGACCGCCCGCGAGCTCATCCCCGCGAGCGGCCCTGTTGCGAGCGCTCCACTACAGTGCTGGTGTCCCAGGCACCGAAGTAGGGCGGAGGAACGTCCGCGCCGCGCGCAGCTCCGTGCGCTCGCTCGCCGCCGGGCACTGCTGCACCAATAGCGAATACAGCTCGCGGGCTCTTCTCGGGTCGCCGCTCTGCTCGGCAGCGCGAGCCGCGCCGTAGAGACCGTTCAATCGGTTCGGCGCCACTCGCTGCGACGCCTCGTATTCCCGCAGCGCATCGGCGGGCCTGCCGAGCTCGCTCAGCAGATCACCTAGCAGCTCACGAGCCGGCAGGATCTCACCCGGCGTCACTGGATGTTTGCCGACCTTGTCCTGGAGATCGGCGGCGGAGCGCAGGAGCTGGAGGGCGCGTTCGGGCTTCTTCTGCGCGAAGGCCAGCCACCCAGCGGCCGCCAGGCGCAGGGACTCGACCTGTCCAGCCCAGTCGTAGGGGCCTGCCGCCGGAGTCTTCGTCAGGGCGTCGCGCGCCGCGGAGATTTGCGCCAGCGCTTCTTCTGCGAGCGCTGGCGCTCCGCCGCGAGCGGCACCGATCGCGCGCGCGAAATAGACCGTGGCGAGGGCATAGGGGAATCGCTCCCACGGCAGCTTGGCCGCCGGCAATGGGAGCCTCGCGGCGTCGGCCCACTGGCGCCGCTCCAGCGGGTAGCGCGCGGCGATCGCCGCCAAGGCGTAGCCGACCTGGAAGTTGGCCTCGTCGAACGCGCTCGCGCCGGCGGCGCGGTCGCGCACCTCTCTCGCCCTCTCGCCCTGACCCGTCTGCAGGTAGGCGTATTCGAGGTAGTCGAGGGCGTGCAGCGCGTCGAACGAGGCCGCGCCCGGATGGCTCGTGGCCACCAGGGCGTCGGCGGTGGCCTGGGAGGTGAGATTGGAGAGCACCGACTCCTCCCATAGCCCCAGGCGAGTGAAGATGTGCGACGGCATGTGCTGTGCGTGCGGCGAGGCGGGGGCGATCTTGGCGTAGGCGCGTGCCGCCGGCAGCGCCAAGCTGGCGAGGTCCGGATAGTCGAAGGCATGAATCAGGTAGTGCGCGACGCCGGGATGGTTGGGCTCCACGGGCAGCAGTCGGTTGAGAATCTCGGCCGCCTGCCGCTGCTCGGCGAGCGTGGGGTCGTTCCGCGGCGCCGCGCCGAGCATCGCCAGGGCATGAAAGATCGTCGCCTCGCGATCATCGGGGAAGCGGCGCGCGAGCTCGGCCATCGCATCGCGATAGCTGGCCGCGCGGGCGGCGTGTGGGGCACGGTCGGCGCCCTCGTAGAACGCCCCGATCGCCGCGATCCAGGCGCGCTCGCGCTCGCTGGTGGCGCCGAGCGCGGCGGCCCTCTGCGCGGCGGCGCGGCCCTCTTCGAGCTCGGTGGGCGCCGGCGGCGCCCACAGCGGATGGTAGTGCGTCATGGCGATGCCCCACTGCGCCATACCGCAC
>DASYUP010000013.1:0-4963 GCA_036001185.1 Thermoanaerobaculia bacterium | reverse complement strand
CCCGGCCTCTCCGTGAGGACCGCTCCCCGCGTCATCGCGCCCCACACCGCGCGCAGCAGCCCCTGCCGGTCGTAGGGCTTGGCAAGGAAGGCCATCGCCGGGTCGAGCTCACCACGGTACTGCAGGAGGTCGGCAGCGTAGCCGGAGACGAGCAGGACGGCGAGGCTCGGCCGTTTCCGGCGCAGCTCGGCGGCGAGCTGGGGACCCAGCATGCCGCCCGGCAGCATGACGTCGCTGAGCAGCAGATCGAGCTGCGGCTCGGCCTCGGCGGCAGCCAGCGCGCTCGGCCCGTCGGCGGCGACCAGGACGCGGTAGCCGGCCGAGCGCAGCATCTCGGCCGTGAGCACGCGCACCGCCGGCTCGTCCTCGACGACCAGGACGGTGGCCGGCGGGCTGGCTGCTCGGCGCTCGGGCACCGGCTCGGCCTCCGGCGCTTCGCCCGCTCCCATCACCTGCGGGAAGTAGGCCTTGACGGCGGTGCCGTGGCCGACCTCGCTGTAGATCTTGACGTGCCCTCCCGATTGCTTGACGAAGCCGTAGACCATGCTGAGGCCGAGGCCGGTGCCACGGCCCGGCTCCTTGGTGGTGAAGAAGGGCTCGAAGAGGTGCGGCTGGACTTCCGGCGGGATGCCGACACCGGTGTCGGAGACCGCCAGCTCGACGAAGCGCCCGGCCAGGGCGTCAGGGTTGGCGGCAGCGTAGTTGCTGTCGAGCGTCATCAGCGCGGTGGTCACCAGCAGCAGGCCGCCGCGTGGCATGGCGTCGCGGGCGTTGACGCACAGGTTCGCCAGCATGGTCTCGAGCTGCACCGGGTCGACGGCGGCCACGCACGGAGTGGCGGCGAGTCGCAGTTGCAAAGTCACGTCCTCGCTCAGGAAGTGCCGGAGCATGGGCGCCAGACGAGTCACCAGCACGTTGAGGTCGAGCGTCTCGACGCGCAGCGGCTGACGCCGGGCGAAAGCGAGCAGGCGCTGCGTGAGCTCGGCACCGCTGTGAGCCGCGCGCTCGATCTCCTCGACGCCGTGGCGTGCCGCATCGCTGCCGCTGACGAGCTCCAGGCGAAGCAGCGAGGCATTTCCCAGCACGACGGTGAGCAGGTTGTTGAAGTCGTGCGCCACCCCGCCGGTGAGCTGACCGATGGCCTCCAGACGCTGAGCGCGCGCGAGCGCCATCTCGGCGGCCGCCCGGGCATCGATCTGCCGCACCAGCAGCGCAAACGCGGCGCCCAGCAAGGTGGCGAGCAGCAGCAGGCCGACGGCGGACAGCCACGCCTGCTTTCTCCATTCCGCCAGTGCCTCGCGCTCGCCAAGGGTCACGCCGACCACCAGCCCAGGCTCCGGGACGGTGCGGAAGGCCGAGATGGCCAGCAGTCCGCCACGCGCGATCGGCCCCCGGACGACGCCGTCGCGCCGAGCGCGCGCCGCCCCGAAGATGGGATTGCCCCGCGCGCTCTCGCCGATCGGGTTCTGCGCCGAGGGCTCGCGAAACAGGACGAGCCCGTCGGGGTGGAAGACCCACAGCATGCCGTCTCGGCCGACGTCGACGGTGGCGAAGAACCGGCGCGAGGCGGCGGGCAGGAAGGTGGCGACCACGGTGCCGTCGAAGCCGCCGTCGGCGCCCACCAGCCGCCGGCCCAGGGGGAGCATCATCTCGTGCTTGCCGAAGAGGCCGCGAAAGGGCGTGTCGAGAACGAGGACATCGCCCTTTCCGGCCGCCAGCCGACGAAAGATGAAACGGTCGCGCCTGCTCTGGCCGACGAGCTGCGGGATCGTCGAGTAGCGGATGGTTCCCTGCGCGTCGGTGATCGTCAGCGATCCCACCTCCGGCACACCGGCGCGGATCGGCCGCAGGAAGCGATCCCACTCCCGGGTCGGCGCCGCACTGCCGCCGATCTCCCGGCTCACCACACCGATGTCGCGCAGCGTGCGATCGACCGATTCGAAGTCCTCGCGGACGTATTCGGAGAGGATGAGAGCCAGGTTGGCGGCCCGTCGCTCGGTCCGCTGCAGCGTCTGTCGTCTTTGCGAGAAGAGGATGAGCGACCAGCTCCCGGCGGTGGCCAGCATGAGGAGCACGGCGACGCCGCCGATCCACTGCTGGAGACGGCGGTCGGCGGTGCTGCGCACGGACATCCGACTCATTCGCGACCGAAGCGACTTCTTACCAGCATAGCGCCGTGCGACGATCGGCGCGAAACGGCCGGCCGGCCCGCGCCACCCTTCCGTCGGCTGCTAACCTGCGCGCGTGAGCGGGCGCCGGGCGACGTTTGCCTACCTCGTCCTCCTCCTCACCTTCCTCATCTGGTCGAACTCCTTTCTCGCCGCGCGGCTGCTGGTCGGCGAGCAGGTGCCGGCCGGCGAGCGCCTCGACCCGCTCTCCTTCGTCGTCGCTCGCTTCCTGCCGGTGCTCGGGGTCACCGTTCCCTGGCTGCTGCTGTCGCGGCGCCGGCGGGCCGAGGTCGCGCGTCTGCTGCACCAGCACGGCCCGCTGGTGGCAACGCTGGGGCTGCTCAGCGTCTGGCTCTACAACCTGCCCTTCGCCTTCGGCCAGCGGCTGGTGGCGCCCGGCACCGCGGCGCTGATCATCGCCCTCAACCCGGCCTTCACCTTCCTGCTCGCCCTGCTGCTGCGGGTGGAGCTCCGCGGTGCGTACTCTCGGGCTCGCGCTCGCCTTCGCCGGCGTCTGGCAGGTGGTGGTCCACGGCGCCGGCCGCGAGGTGCGCGGCGACTACGTGCTCGACGCGCTGGTGCTGGCGCTGGCGCCGCTCGCGTGGGCGCTCTACACCGTGCTCGGCAAGCGGCTGCTCGGCGTCGCCTCGCCGCTGGTGCTCACCTACACGACGCTCGCCATCGGCAGCGCGCCGGCCCTGCCGCTCCTGCTGCTGCACCGGCCGCTACGCGCCGCGGTGGCGCAGTGGTCACCGGTACGCTGGGGAGCGGCGCTCTTCCTCGGGCTCGCCTGCTCGCTGGTCGGCTACTGGCTGTGGAACGTCGCCCTGCGCGCGCTGCCGGCCACCACCGTCGCCGCCTTCGTCTTCCTCAACCCGCCGCTGGCGCTGCTCTCCGAGTGGCTCTGGTTCGGCACCGTGCCGGGATGGGGGCTGCTGGTAGGCGGCATGCTGGTGCTCGCCGGCGTCCGGCTCTGTCTGGGCGGCGCCGCGCCGGCACCGCGCGCGGCACCGGCGATCGCCGAATCGGGTTAGTCTCCCCCCGTGATCCCGCTGCGGGACGACACCCCGAGCACCATCAGGCCGTGGGTGACCATCGGTCTGATCGCCGTCAACGTCGCCGTCTTCCTCTACGAGCTGCTGCTCGGCGACCGGCTCGAGCCATTTCTCATGCAGGCGGCGTTCATCCCCGCCAAGCTGTTCGGCGGTGGTGGCACGCCGGGCGGCGACCTGCAGGTCGACAACGCGCTGCTGTCGATGTTCCTCCACGGCGGCTGGGCGCACATCGGCGGCAACATGCTCTTCCTCTGGATCTTCGGCGACAACGTCGAGGACCGGGTGGGGCACCTCCGCTTCCTGATCTTCTACTTGCTCTGCGGCTACACCGCCGCTTACGCGCAGGCCGTGGCGAGCCCGCACTCGACGGTGCCGACGGTGGGCGCCAGCGGCGCCATCGCCGGCGTGCTCGGCGCCTACCTCTTCCTCTTCCCGCGGGCGCGCGTGCTGACGCTGGTGATTCTGGGCTTCTACGCGCGCACCGTCGCGGTGCCAGCGCTGCTCTACCTGCCGCTCTGGTTCCTCATCCAGCTCGTCTCCGGCGTCGCCTCCATCGGCCGCACCAGCGCCGAGGCCGGAGGCGTCGCCTTCTGGGCCCACATCGGCGGCTTCGTCGCCGGGCCGCTGCTGATGCTGCTGCTCGGTGGCCGGCGGCGTCCGCCGGTTCCCACGGCCTCGGCCCCCTGGACGTAGCGCACCAGCCAGGGCACACCAAGTGAGCGCCGCGCTGCTCGAGCTCGACGGCCTCACCCGGGTCGCCGGCGGACGGCGGCTGGTCGACGGGCTCACCTTCTCCGTCGCCGCCGGCGAGCTGCTGGTGCTGGTGGGCGCCTCGGGCTCGGGCAAGACGACGACGCTGAAGATGATCAACCGGCTGGTCGAGCCGAGCGCCGGCGAGGTGCGGCTCGCCGGCCGCCGCCACGACGCCGAGCCGCCGCACCTGCTGCGGCGGCGCATCGGCTACGTCTTCCAGCAGGTGGGTCTCTTCCCTCACCTGACGGTGGCCGAGAACGTCGGCATCACGCCGGCGCTGCTCGGCTGGGAGCGCCACCGCATCTGCGCCCGCGTGGCGGCGCTGCTCGAGCTGATGCAGCTGCCGGCGGACTTCGCCGGCCGGCTGCCGGCGCAGCTCTCGGGGGGCGAGCAGCAGCGGGTGGGAATCGCCCGCGCGCTGGCCGCCGAGCCGCCGCTGCTGCTGCTCGACGAGCCCTTCGGGGCGCTCGACCCGCTCACCCGCGAGGCCCTGCAGCGCTCCTTCCGCGAGCTGCAGCGGCGACTGGGGCTCACCGCCGTCTTCGTCACCCACGACGTGGTCGAGGCGGTGCTGCTCGCCGACCGCATCGCCGTCCTGCGCACCGGCCGGCTGCTGCAGGTGGGCACTCCCGCGGAGCTGTTGCAGCGGCCCGCCGACCCCGACGTCGAGGCGCTGATGGCGACGCCGCGACGGCAGGCCGAGGCGCTGCGCGCGCGGCTGGGAGGCGCTGGGTGATGAGGGACGCCAGAGGGAACGCTCGCAGCGTGGGAACGAAGACGGGCTGGGAAAAGCCTCGCCCCTACGTTCAGACGCAAAAGGAAGGGCGGGGGCGCCCCCTGCCCCTGGAGGGGCTGGGGGTCGGGGGGATCGGGGTGGAGCGCAACACGGGCGGGGACAAGCCCCGCCCCGACGGGAGTGAGAGGACCTGAATGCAGGTCCTCTCACTGCTCGCCGCCCACCTGCGGCTCACCGCCGCCGCCCTGCTC
>DASYUP010000012.1:0-6906 GCA_036001185.1 Thermoanaerobaculia bacterium | reverse complement strand
CGGTCGGGATCTTGAGGCGCCCCTTGTCGTCGACTGTTGCAGCCGCGCTGCCTCGAAACATGCCGCTCCTGGCCCTGCTGAATTTCGCCGTGCTGATTTGCCGGTGCCTGGGGTGGAAGTCTAGCTCTGTCGCTCCACTTTTGTCCACTTTCGGCCCCAATCGACCACCACGGAACTGAAGCAGGCACGCAAGTAGTCGGCGGGGGGCGCAAACTGGACGTAAAAAAGGGCGCCCGAACGACGACCGTCGACCTGTCAGGGCGACCGCCTCGACGGCGCGCCGCTACCGTCGCCTGCCGCGCGCGACGAAGCGCTCGACGCGCAACGCCACGTAGGGGAAAAACGGGTCGTAGCGCAACCGCGCCAGCAGGTCGGGCGGCGCCAGCAGGACGCCGCGCTCCCCCTTGAGCTCCAGCCGGCCGAGCGGCAGCGGTCCCGCCGCCGGCCCGTCGCTGCCATACACCGGGTCGTCACGAGTGAAAGGCAGCGCCACGTGCGACAGCGAGAAGACGCCGGGCGGCCAGGCGAGACCGAGAGGCTCGCGCGTGGTGCTCGACGCGCCCGCCGCGCGCGACACCGCGACCACCGCATCGCTCGCCGGCGACTCGTTGGTCACCAGTGTCACCGCGAAGGGGAACGTTCGTCCCGGCGTGGCGAGCGCCAGCAGCTCGTCCGCCGACGGCCCGAGCAAGGCGGCGACGGTGGCGCGGCGGTTGGCGTCGAAGAGCACCAGCTCGCTCTCGCGCGCCAGCACTCGCCCGTAGAGGCGGGTGAGCGACGGCACTGGCGGCACCGTCGCGTCGACCACCGATTGCAGGGTGAGCACCGGCGGCAGCTCCGCAAGCCGTCCCGCGCGCTCGAGCCGCGCGAGGCTGCTCTCGATCTCGCCGGTGAGCCGGTGCACCTGGTAGGCGGCGGCGGTGGGAAAGGAGTTGTACTTGAACGGGTCGTACTCCGGCAGCACTCCTTCCCATCCCAGACCGGCGAGCCGCGGCAGCCGCGCAGCCAGCGCGGTGAGGCGGGCGAAGCGGGCGGCCGGCGTCACCGCCAGCGCCGGCGACAGGAAGATCAGCCGGTCGGGACGCGGGAGCGTGCGATCGTCGAGCGCCTGCAAGGTGTAGTCGAGCGCCAACGCCGCGCCATTGGAATAGCCGACCACCACCAGCGGCCCGCCGGCGGGACGGGCGCGCGCCGTTGCCGCCATGGCGACGCGCACCGCCGCGCGCCAATCCTCGCGCGTGGCCACGGCCAGCGCGCCGGGCACCGTGCCATGACCAGGCATGCGCGGTGCGACGACGGCGAATCCATCGCGCGCCAGCAGCTCGGCGAGCGCTCGCAGGCTGTACGGCGAGTCCGACAGCCCGTGGAGCAACAGCGCCACGCCCACAGGGCGCGCCGGAGTCATCACGAAGGTGCGGTTCCAGTCGCGCACGCCCTCGCTGCCGAAGCGCGGCGGATAGGTCGAGCTCGCCGGATCGAACCGCGACAGCGGAGGGAAGCGCGACACCGCTCCCCGCAACTGCGCCGCGACCTGGCGAAACAGGATCTCCTCCCTGCGGCGGTAGTCGTCGAGATCGCGCGCCGGGCGTGCGGCGGTGATCTCACCGCCCGGCTGCAGACGGTGCCAGGGCTGCAGGGGAGCCGATGGCCCGCCGTGCGCCAGGAGCATCGCCGTGGTGCCGCCGAGCGCGCCCAGGACCAGCAGCGCGAGCGCCAGGGCCAACCGGCCGAGGCGTCTGCGCACACGCGACCGGCGTGGGGAATCGGCGCTCGCCACCGCTCGTAACGTTACGCGAGAGAGTTGCCACCTGCACGGGACGCTAAGATCCGGGCACCGGGAGCGCGTACGGAGGGGTGGCTGAGCGGCCGAAAGCGACGGTCTTGAAAACCGTTGGCCCTTCACGGGGCCCGTGGGTTCGAATCCCACCCCCTCCGCCATCAGCGCTCTGCGCGGATGGCGGTAGGGCTGGGCTACGGTCACTCGCTTCGCTCGGGACCGCCCCCTTTGGGAGCCAGGAATCAGGGTCGGATTGAAGCCCCTCGCTTCGCTCGTGCCGCCAGGATGGGAGGACTTTCATGCGCGCTACCGACTGGGAGTTCCGTCACCGCTTCTGGATCTATCTCGTCATCTTCACCATCGCCTATTCCTGCTACGCGATCGACGGCCTCAACGTCGTCGCCTGGGCGGTGCGCACGGCGCGCGGCACCCTGCATCCACCGGGCGACGTGCCGGTCGGGGTCTATCGGTCGATTTTCTTCGTCGGTGCGGCGCTCGCCGCGCTGGGCGCGTGGCTGCGCACTTGGGCGGCCGCCTACCTGCGCAGCGAGGTGGTGCACGATGCGGCGCTGCACGCTGAGCGGCTGGTCGCCGACGGTCCCTATCGCCACCTGCGCAATCCGCTGTACGTTGGATTCATGCTCGCCGCTGTCGGCTTGGCGGCGATGGCGAGCCGCCTCGGCGCTGCGGTCATTTTCGTCGGCGTCCCCCTCTTCACGCTGCGCCTCATCGGTCGTGAGGAGGCAGCCCTCACGGCCAGCGGCGGCGCGGGCTACCGCGCGTTCCGCGCGGCGGTGCCGCGGCTGCTGCCGGCGCTCAGACCGCGCCTGCCGGCGAGCGGCATGCAGTCGCGCTGGGGACAGGCGTTCGCCGGCGAGACGTTCTTCTGGGCGGTGGCGCTCGCGCTCGCCGTGTTCGCCGCTACCCTGCGCCTCCAGCTCTACTTCTGGGTGCTCGGCGGCGCCTTCGCCCTGCGCTGGCTGCTGGCCGTGCTCTGGTGGCGCCGCCATCGGGGGCGCCCCGTCACCAGCGGCTGAACGTCGCGACGCTCAGGCGCTGCTGGCAGGCCACGCGGCGCTGCTAGTCTCCGCCGCAGCCGATGGCCGACCAGCCGCTCACGCTCGAGGTACTCCCCGGCCTGCTCGCGGTCTGCCGGCTATCTCCCGGACAGGGCGTGCCGGAGTGGGTGCTGGCGCTCCCCTTCTGGTCGCTCACCCGCACCGACGACGAGCTGTCGGTGGTGGTGCCCGAGAGCCTGGCGACGCCGGCCTGGCGTCAGGAGACCGGCTTTCGCGCCCTCAAGGTGCGCGGTCCGCTCGACTTCGGCCTGACCGGCGTGCTCGCCCGCCTCAGCGTGGCGCTGGCCGACGCCGGCGTCAGCCTCTTCGCTCTCTCGACCTTCGACACCGACTATCTGCTGGTGCGCGAAAGCGACCTGGCGCGCGCCGTCGACGCCCTGCAGCGCGCCGGCTGCGCCATCGCGGGCGGCACCGTGCCCGTGGACCGCGGGCGCGCGCTGGCGCCGCGGCGGCGCTAGGACGCATCCTCGCCCCGCGGCGGCGCTAGAGCGCATCCTCGCGCCGGCCTCAGCCGGCCGTGATGCGCTCGACGCCGCCCATGTAGGGGCGCAGCGCCGGCGGTACCAGCACCGAGCCGTCGGCCTGCTGGTAGTTCTCGAGCACGGCGATGAGCGTCCGCCCCACCGCCTGCCCCGAGCCGTTGAGCGTGTGGACGAAGGCGGGCTTGCCGCCCTCTGGCCTGAACCGCAACCCGGCGCGCCGCGCCTGGAAGTCCTCGCAGTTGCTGCACGAGGAGATCTCGCGGTAGGCCCCTTGCGCCGGCAGCCAGACCTCGAGGTCGTAGGTCTTCGCCGCCGAGAAGCCGAGGTCGCCGGTGCACAGGGTGACGACGCGATAGGCCAGCCCCAGCACCTCCAGCACCCGCGCCGCATGGACCGTGAGCTCCTCGAGCGCGGCATAGCTCTGCTCGGGGGTGATGATCTGCACCAGCTCGACCTTGTCGAACTGGTGCTGCCGGAAGTAGCCGCGCACGTCGCGGCCGTGCGACCCCGCCTCGGCGCGGAAGCAAGGGGTGTAGGCCGTGTAGCGCAGCGGCAGGCCGGCGGCGTCGAGGATCTCGTCGCGGTGCAGGTTGGTGAGCGGCACCTCGGCCGTGGGCACCAGGTAGAGGTCGTGCCCTTCCACCTTGAAGAGGTCGGCCGCGAACTTCGGCAGCTGCCCGGTGCCGACCAGGATGTCGGCCTTCACCAGGAAGGGCGGATCCACCTCGATGTAGCCGTGGCTACCGGTGTGGAGATCGAGCATCAGCTGGATCAACGCCCGCTCGAGCCGCGCGCCGAGCCCGCGCAGCACGGTGAAGCGGGCACCGGCGAGCTTCGCCCCGCGCTCGAAGTCGAGGATGCCGAGCCGCGGCCCGAGGTCCCAGTGCGCCTGCGGCGTGAAGTCGAAGACCGGCGGCGTTCCCACCACCCGCTCGATGCGGTTGCCGCTCTCGTCGGCGCCCACCGGCACGGACGGGTGCGGCAGGTTGGGAAGGGTGAGCTCGACGTCGGCGAGCTCCCGCTCCGCGGCTGCCAGCTCGGCCTCCAGCGTCTCGATCTCCGCTTTGAGTCGCGACACCGCGGCGATCGCCTCCTCGGCACTCTCGCCGGGCCGCGCTTGCTCGGGACGCCGCTTGAGCTCGCCGATGCGCGTGCTCGCGACGTTGCGCTCGCGCTTCTTCTCCTCGACGGCGGTGATGGTGGCGCGGCGCCGCTCGTCGAGCCCCTGCCAGCGGTCGATCAGCGTGACGTCGGCGCGCCGCGCCGCGAGGGCGGCGCGCACCCGCTCGGGATCGCTGCGCAACAGCTCACGCGCCAGCATGGCGGCGCAGTGTATCAAGGGGTTGCAGAGATAGAATCCGCCACCACGTTGCCGCCCGCAACCTCCTCCACCACCACTCCTGCCCCCACCGAGGCGCCGACGGCGGAGGCGGCGACGGCGCCTCGTCCGCGCACCCAGGCTGGAGGCGAGGCGTCGCGTACGCGCCGCGCGCTGGCTCGCGCCGCGACGCTGCTGCCGGCGCTGGCGTATGCCGCCGGCGGCGCCATCCTCGCCCGCTTCCAGCCGATGGTGGAGGCGCCCGAGACCGCGTACCTGGCGCTGCTCGGCGGCCTCGTCCTCGCCGGCGCCGCGCTGCTGGCGCCGCCGCGACGCAACGGCTGGCCCTCCGGGGGCGCGCTGCTCGCGACCGTCGCTCTCTGGGCGCTGCCGGCTGGCCCGCCCCGCGGCGCCACGCTCGGCGCGGTGCTGGTGGCGACGCTGCTCGGCGCCGGCTGGGAACGGGTACGGCGGGCGGAGATCCCGCTCGCGGCGACGGCCCTCGGATTCGCCGGCGGCGCGCTCGCCCTGCAGGCGCTGCTGCGTGCCGGCGAGCTGCTGCCAGCGTACCTGGCGGCGGCAGGGGCGGCCGCGCTCGCCCGCCTGCTGGTGCCGCCCCTGCTCGCCGGCGGCGCCCTCGCGCTGCTCGCCCGCCGGCACGGCATCGCCGCGACGATCACCGCTGGAATGGCGGGCGCCCTCGCCGCCGGCGGGCTCACCGCCACCGCCGCGCTGCCGCTGCTCGCCCTCGCGGCGGTGGATGGCTGGAGAGATGACGCCGCGAACGGTGGCGCCGCGCGGCGCGCCACCACGGTAATCGCCGGCATGGCGGTGCTCGCGCTCACCGCCCTGCGGCCGGCGGCCGGCGGCCTGGCGCTCGCCGCCGCCGCCGCCTGGAGGCTGCCGCCGCGCTGGCGCTGGCTGCCGGCGGCCCTGCCCCTGCTCGTCGGCCTGGCCACGGGAGCCGATCCCCGTCGCCTCCACGGCGCGGCGCTGCTGCTCGTGCTGCTGCCCTTCGCTCCGGTGATCGCGGCGCGGCGAGGGAGGCTCGCCGGCGAGCTGGTCGCGACGCTGCTCCCGGCGCTGCTCCTCGCCGGCGGCGGCGCGCTGCTGCTGCCGGCGCCAGCTGGTCTCGCCGCTGCCGCAATCTGGCTTGCCCTGGCGATCGCCGACGACGCGGTCGCCGGCGGGCTGCAGCGCGGGTGGCTGGGCGCGCTCGTCGCCGCCTCCTTGGTCGCCTCCTCGTACCCGTGGCTGCGGCCGGAGCCGCTGCTCGCTGCCTTGCCGCTGCTGGGCCTCACCACGGATTGGGGCGCGGCGGCCGCGCTCGTAGCTGCCGCCGCGCTCCTGGTGCTCGCGGCGCTGGGCGCGTCGCGCCGGGTCGCCGGCGCGCTGCTGGCCGGCGCGGTCGTGGTCGCCGCGATCGTGGCGCTGCCGTCACCAGTGAGCCAGGCCTTGCCGCCAGGGGGTGTGGAGCTCGTTGCGGGCTCGCCGCCTTGGAGCGGACCCGTGGCTGGACCAGTCAAAGAACTGCGCCTCGTCTCCACCCTCGCCGAGGCGGCCGGCCTCGCCGCCGGCACCCCCGTCGTCATCGCCAGCCTCGAGCAGGACGGCCGGCCGCTCGGCGCCTGGACGCTGCGCGCGGGAACCGACACCGGTGAGTGGGCGGCGGCGCGCCCCGACGTCGCCGGCGGCATCGCTCGCGGACCGATCTGGTGGAGCTGGGTGCCGCCCGCCGGCGACTTCTTCGCCCACGCCTATGCGGCCTCCTGGACCCCGGCCCGCCCGTTGCCGGCCTCGACCCTGCGCTTCGAACGCGCTGCGGGCCTCTCCCCCGAGGTCCGGGTGTCGCTGCTGCGAGCGGAGGTCTCGCGGTGAGGGTCGGCGTGGCCTCAGCGCGCCGCCACTGGCAGCCGGTCGCCGCGCTCGTCGCCGCGCCGCCGGCGGCGTGGGCGCTGCCCCGGCTCCTCGGCCTGCCGGCGGACGATCCCCTCGCCGGCACCGTGGCCATGGTGCCGCTGGTGGTCGCCGGCCTCTTCGCCGTCGAGGTGGCGGCGCGGCTCCGTGGCGCTCGCCAGGCGGCGCGCGGCGCGCACGCCACCGCCGGTGTCGCGCTGCTCGGCTGGCTGCTGCTCGCCGCCGCCCGCGCCCGCCTCGACCTGCCGCTGGCTCCGGCACTCGCGGCGGCGCTCTTCGCGCTGCTCGGTGCCCACCTGCTGGGGCTGCTGCCCCGCCTGCGTCCGCTGCTGG
>DASYUP010000011.1:0-1851 GCA_036001185.1 Thermoanaerobaculia bacterium | reverse complement strand
ACGCGCCGGAACGGCAGGGCAGGGACCTCGGCGCTGACCTCACCGGCCTCTGCCGACATGCCGGGTATTATGGCCTAACCGGAAGGCAAGCCGGCAGAAGGGGTTAAGCGGTGTCGGCTGGCTGGCGGAAGAGCGCCAACGCCTCCACGTTCCCCTCCATTCCGGGCACCGGCGAGTCGATGACGCCGAGTGACGAGAGGCCGAGGGCGGCGAGCTCGCCGACGCGGCGGGCGATCACCTCACGGCGCACCGCCTCGTCGCGCACGATGCCCCCCTTGCCGACCGCCTGACGGCCGGCCTCGAACTGCGGCTTGACCAGCGCCAGCAGCGCGCCCCCCGGGCGCAGGTGAGGCAGCAGCGCCGGCACCACCTTGAGCAGCGAGATGAAGGAGACGTCGACGGTGACCAGGTCGCAGCGCTCGGGCAGTGCGTCGGCGGCGAGGTGGCGGGCGTTGATCCCTTCGAGCGGCACCACCCGCGGGTCCTGGCGCAGGCGCCAGTCGAGCTGGCCGCGGCCGACGTCGAGCGCGTAGACGCGCTTGGCGCCGCGCTGCAGAAGGCAGTCGGTGAAGCCGCCGGTGGAGGCGCCGACGTCGAGGCAAACCCAGCCGGCGACGTCGAGGGCGAAGTGGTCGAGCGCCGCGGCGAGCTTGCCGCCGCTACGCGAGACGAACGGCGGCCGCGCGGCCACTGTGAGGGTCGCATCCTCGCCGACCGCGGTGCCGGGCTTGTCGACCACCTGGCCGGCCACCCGCACCTCTCCCGCCATCACCGCGCGCCGCGCCTGCTCGCGGCTGGCGAAGAGGCCGCGCGCGACGAGCAGCTGATCGAGGCGCATGCACCTACGCTTGGCGGCTGGCCAGGAACTCGATGAGGCCACTCCACAGCGCCGGCGGCCCGGGTAGCTCGGCGGCCACCTCGAGCGCCTCGCCGCGCAGGGCGGCGAGCCGGCGGCGGCTCTCGGCGATCCCGTAGAGACCCGGAAAGGTCAGCTTGCGCGCCGCCGCGTCCTTGCCGGCGCTCTTGCCCAGCTGCGCGGCGCTTCCCTCGACGTCGAGGATGTCGTCGGCGATCTGGAACATCAGGCCGAGCCGCTCGCCCAGTGTCAGGAGCCACGCATCCTCGGTGGGCCCGGCACTCGCCAGGACGCCGCCGAGCCGCAGCGCGGCGGTGAGCAGCGCGCCGGTCTTGCCGCGGTGGATCCGCTCGAGCGCCGCCGCCGGCTCTGCCGGCCACTGCCGCTCGGCCGCCAGGTCCTCGACCTGTCCGCCGATCATGCCGCCGGTGCCAATCGCTGTCCCCACCAGCTCGACAGCGCGCCGGCGCGCTTCCGCCGGCACGCTCGCCGGCTCGCTGGCGAGCAGGGTGAGGCCGAGGGTCAGCAGCGCGTCGCCGGCGAGGATGGCTGTCGCCTCGTCGAACTGGCGATGCAGCGTCGGCCGCCCGCGCCGCAGGTCGTCGTCGTCGAGGGCCGGCAGGTCGTCGTGGATGAGGCTGTAGGTGTGGATGAGCTCGAGGGCACAGCCGCCCGGCAGCAGCGCGTCCCGCGGGGCGCCGAGCGCCTCGCCGGCGAGCAGGGTGAGCGCCGGACGCAGCCGCTTGCCGGGGGCGAGGACGCTGTAGCGCATCGCCTCGTGCAGCACCGCGGGCGGCGCGTCGGCCGCCGGCAGCAGCGCATCCAGCGAAGCATCCACCCGCGGCCGCAGCTCGGCCAACCACCCGTTGAAGATCGCACGGACGTCCTCCACCAATGCCGCTCTCCGTTCAGTGCACGCGGGGCGGGTGGTGGCGCCCCCTGCCCCGAGAGGGGCAGGGGGACGGGGGGATAGGGGTGGAACGAAACCTGGGGGC
>DASYUP010000010.1:0-2594 GCA_036001185.1 Thermoanaerobaculia bacterium | reverse complement strand
CGCCCAGGCACAGCGTGTTGTGACTGGGCGTGGCGCGGGCCGTGGGACGCCGGCTTGCCTCGGCCGCTCCGGGAAAGCCGCCGTTGACGAGGACAAGCTCTGCGCCCGAGCTCAGCTCGAAGGAGAGGCAGCCCGCACACGCGGCACCGGCAAGCCCCATCGGCGGCGCCGGCCCGGCGTCAGCGACGACGACCGTCGATCCGCACTCCAGCCGCACATAGCCCGACCGCGTGGGCTTGGGCGGCAGGGCCGAAGCGCCCTCGTCGTAGGCGAGCACATTGGCCAGCGCATCCCGCTCGCCGGCGCCCATGCCGTTGAAGCGGGCGAGCGCGCCGTCGCCCAGCCGCAGGTGCCGCAGCATGGCCGTCATCCGGTGGATGCTTGCCAGCAGCGCGGGGGCGGGCGTCTTGCTGCGCGCGGCAAGACAGCGGCGCAGCGGGAGGAGGTCGAGCAGCAGCTCGACCAGCATCCACGGATTGCGGCTGATGTGGCCGCCGTCGGCCGGCACCTGCCGCTCCAGCTCCGCTGCGAGCAGCGCTTGTGCGTGCGCCAGCCGGCGATCGTGGCCGGCGATCGAGAGCGCGGCGTGCACCAGGCCGATCAAGGCGAGCAGGCGCGGATAGCCGTCGGGCGCGTCCCGCCACGCCGTCGCGAGGTAGGTGATCTGCTCGGTCAGGCTGCGCATGACGGCGGCGTAGCGCTTGGGCTCCGCGCCATCGAGCAACAGACCCGCATGCGACAGCCACGAGACGATGCGGCGGCCGATCACTGCCGGCTCCCAGGCTGGCTCCGACTGTCGCCGGCTGCGCCCGATCCAGTCGCCGACGAGCTTGCGGGCGAGGGCCCGATCCTCCACCGAGCCTGCACCCTCGAGGTGCCGCAGCCAACCGAAGCCGTGCAGCTCGCGCGCCCAGGCGAGGCTCGGCGGCTCGACCGCGAACGGCGAGCGGCCGCCCAGATTGGCGACCGCGCCGGCAAGTCCCAGGCTGCCGGCGGCGACCTCGTCGGCGAAGCTCGCATCGACTGCACGCAGGTCGGGCGGCGTCAGCAGCAGCTCTTCGGCCGCCGGCGAGCTGTAGTGCCAGAGCAGGAGGCGCGAACGGCGCATGTGGGCGAGCGTGCGGCGCCCGGCGCGCTGCACGGCAAGCAGGGCGAGGCCGACGTGCTCGCGCGCCCCTCGGCCGCGCCCCGGCGGGACCGCGGGCGGCGATGCCGGCCGTCCCGACGTCCGCTGCGGGATATTGTCCATCCTGCTCGCTTAGCTTGACCGCGATGGCGCGCCAAGCCTGGCGGGCCACAAAGGCTGTGCATCAATTGTGAACAACAGCGTTCAGGGCCTCACGGCACTGAGGCGCGCACTGCTCAGGACTTCCGCCGCAGCCGGGCGACGAAAAAGCCATCCATGCCCGCAAGGCCGGGCGGCTCCTGGGGGCCGTGGAATGGGAGGGTGCGCAGCTCGCCGTCCGGCGTGAACCAGTTGGGCGCCGCGCCAATCTCCACCGCGGTGATCGGGACCCGCTCGAAGTCGGGGCGTGTCGCCAAGAGCGCCGCGATCTGCATCGGCCCTTCCTCGGGCTCGAGCGAGCAGGTGCTGTAGACCAGCAAGCCGCCCGGCCGGACCAGCGAGGCCGCGTGCGCGAGCATCAGCCTCTGCAGCTGCGCCATGCGGGCCACGTCCTCGGCGCGCTTCAGGCGCAGGATGTCGGGATGGCGGCGGATGGTGCCGGTCGCCGTGCACGGGGCGTCGAGCAGTACGACATCGAAGGCTCGATCCGGCGACCAGGTGGCGGCATCGGCCTCCACCACCTCCGCAGCGAGCGAGAGCCGCGCCAGGTTCTCGCGCAGGCGCACGAGGCGCGCACCCGAGACGTCGACCGCCGTGACCAGGGCGCCGGCGGCAGCGAGCCCGGCCGTCTTCCCGCCCGGCGCGGCGCACAGATCGGCGACTGAACGGCCGGTCACGTCGCCGGCAACGCGCGTGACGAGCGCGGCGGCTGCGTCCTGCACCCACCACGCGCCCTCGGCGTAGCCGGGCAGGTCCTCGATGCGGCCGTGCGACGCCACGCGGATCGAACCGGTGGGCAGCAGACGACCACCGAGCCGCTCCGCCCACGCCGCGCCCGTCGCGCCGCCCGGCTTCACGCTGATGTCGAGGGCGGCCTCGGTGAGGCTCGCCTCGGCGATGCGGCGGGCCGCGTCGGGGCCGTAGGCGCTGCTCCAGCGCTGCCAAAGCCAATCGGGAATGTCGAGGCGTACGCGATCCTGATGCGCCAGCAGCCCCGCACCACGCTCGGCGACGCGCCGCAGCACGGCGTTGACGAGCTTGGCCCCGCCCGGGGAGGCGCGCTTGACCAGCTCGACCGACTCGGCGACCGCCGCGTGCGCGGGCACGCGGTCGGCGTAGGCGAGCTGGTAGAGGCCGAGGCGCAGCGCCGCGAGCACGAGCGGCTCCAGCCGGCCGACCGGGCGGCCGGCGAGCGTCTCGACGAGGTGGTCGAGCGTCGCGCGCCGCTGCACGGCGCCATAGGCCAGGCGCATCGCCAGCGCGCGGTCGCGCGCGTCGAGCCCGAGCCGCCGCGCCTCGCCGTGCAGCG
>DASYUP010000009.1:0-2054 GCA_036001185.1 Thermoanaerobaculia bacterium | reverse complement strand
CGCCTCCACCGCCCGCCCTTCGGCGGCCGCTGCCTCGCGCGCCGTGTGCTCGGCCAGTTTGGCGGCGCGCTCGGCCTCGCGCTGCGCGGCCGCCGCCGCCTCCTCGCTGCGGGCGAGCGCCGCGGCCAGGCGTTCGATCTCCGCCTGGCGCTCGCGCTGGCGACGATCTTCCGCCTCGCGCTGCTGGCGCTCGGCGACGGCGCTGCGGCGGTCGTCGAGCCGATGCACCGTGGCCGTGCCGCGGGTCGCTGTCTCCTTGGAGGGACGGGCCGGCGAGAGAACCGGAGTCGCCGGTCGCGTGCCAGCGGCGGCCACCTGCAGCGCCGCCATCAGCTCGAAGCCGGGGGCCTCGAGGTCGTCGTCGAGCCAGCGGCGGGCGGCCACCTGCGCGGTCGCCGGGTCGAGGGCCAGCGCCTCGAGATCGGTCCGCAGGCGCTCGACGATGGCCTCGCCGGGCGGGCGGTCGGCCGCCGCCAGCAGCGCGACGGCGCGCGCCGCCAATCGTGTGGTCTCGGCGCGGATGGTGGCGATCGCCTCGCGCAGGGGCTTGGCGTCGCCGCCGGCGGTCACCCGCTGCTGCGTCGCGCGGGCGCGCTCGCCGGCCGCCACCAAGGCCGCCATGGCCTTGGCCTCGCCGGCGAAGAGCTGGTTGACCGCCCATGCCGAGAGCGACGGCTTGCGCAGTGCGCGCACGGCGCTCTCCCGCCCGTCGCCTGCCTGCCGCAACCGCTTGGCCAGCGCCCCGCGGTCGGCGATGAACGCCGCCAGCGGCCCGTGGTAGAGGGCCCGGATCTCCTCCTCGACGCCCGCCGCCTTCGCCGGCATGGGCGGCATCCTAGCCCCTGGGTGGGGCGGAGGGCTCTATCGCCGGGCGCCGGCGAGCGTCTTCCAGTCGATGAGGAAGAACCCCTGCTGGTGGAGGAACTCCTGGAAGGCGGCGCTGCGCACCAGGTCGAGGTCCGACTGGCGCCAGGCCGCGCCCCAGTCCGGGTGGTCCCAGGTGGCGCCGCGCATCTCCTCGTCGTCGTAGGCGAGGTGAACGATGAGCTCGTAGACACCGGGCGGCAGGGGCCTGAGCAGCTCTTCGTAGGCCGCCAGCCACTTGGCCGGCGGCACGCCGGGGCCGATCGACACCACGCGGTCGAGCAGCGCATCGGCGGTCGCGGCGGGGGTCGGGGAGTTGCGGTCGCCGTTGCGCTCCAGCAGCAGCGGCAGGCCGTAGGCCGCCCCCAGGCGCCCATAGACCTCGAACAGGGCGGGCGAGCGGAAGAGCGTCGCCATGTGGGAGTCGAGGTGCGAGATGCGGACGCCGGCGGCGCGGGCGCGGTCGACTTGCGCCCGCAGCTCGCGCTCGACCTCGGCGGGCACGGCGTGCGCCACCACCGTCTCTTCGACGAGCGGCAGGTAACCCTGCTCGTCGAGCAGGCTGGGCACCGCGTCGATCGGCGACACCGGGCGCCAGCGATAGCCCGTCCACTCGCTGTTGAGCGCCAGGTGGATGCCGAGGTCGGCGTCGGGGTGCCGCTTGGCGAAGCTGATCACCTCGGGCCACCAGGGGCAGGGCACCAGGATGCTGGCCGAGGTGACCCAGCGGCGCTCGAGAGCCTCGAAGATGGCGCGGTCGACCGAATGGGCCATGCCGAGGTCGTCGGCATGGATGACCAGCAGCCGCGCGCTCGCCGGGTAGCCGAGGCGCTCCTGCACTGTCGGCGGCGGCGCGGCGGCAGTTGCCGGGAGGCGGCCGCCGAGGCCGAGGACCGCCCCTGCCGCGAGCAGCAGCGCCAGCGTTCGACGGGATCGCCTCATGACGTCACCGCGGCACCAGCGTGAAGTCCTGGTGCAGGCCGCCCACCGTGACGGTGAACAGCCCCGGCTCGACGGTGGGCCGGTTGTCGGCGCCGATGAAGGAGAGGTCGTCGTTGCCCAGCCGGAAGACGAGGTCGCGGCTCTCGCCCGGCTGCAGCCAGACCTTGGCGAAGCGGCGCAGTCGCTTGACCGGGGGAGTGACGCTCGCCACCTGGTCGGTGAGGTAGAGCTGCACCACCTCGGCGCCG
>DASYUP010000008.1:0-13642 GCA_036001185.1 Thermoanaerobaculia bacterium | reverse complement strand
GGTAGGTGAAGAGGCGCAGCAGGAGGCGGTCGAGGGCGGGGAGGAACTCGTCGAGGTAGGCGTCGCCGCCGGCGAGCAGGCGGAAGAGGTCCACGCCGGCGGAGAAGATCGAGCCGCTGCCGGTGATGACCAGGGCCTGCCCCGCCCGCTCCGCCGCCGCGATCTCGGCGTCGAGGGCGCCCAGCAGCTCGACGTCGAGGGCGTTGGCCTTCTTGTGCTGGAGCTGGAGGACGGTGACCGCCCCCTCTTGCGAGCGCTCGATCATCTCCACCCTCCTGCTACTCCAGACCGTAGCTGGCCCTGATTTTGGCGTAGCGGCCGTCCCGCCGCACCTCGTGCAGACAGGTGACGAAACCATCGAGGAAGGCCTGCTTGTCCTCGAGGCGCGACTTCTGCGAGACAGCGAGGAAGTAGTCGCTGCTCTTGACGTCGTAGGGGAGTACCCTCACCATGTCGCTGGCGTGCGAGCCGCGCGCCAGCCAGCGGGCGGTCGAGGCGACGTTGACGAAGGCATCGATGGTGCCGTCGAGCAGCATCTCGAGCAGCTGCTCGTTGGTGCCGGCCTGCACCACCGTACCGGCGTCGATGCGCTTGAGCACGTAGTCGTGGTACCCCTCGGAGTAGCGCAGCCCGCGCAGATGGCCGAGCTTCAGGCGGTCGAAGTCGGCGAGCGACTTGATGGTGACGCCGCTGCCGGCGCGCACCACCCGCCGGTAGGCATCGGAGAACAGCGCCACCTTGCCGTAGATCATGAAGCTCTCGCGTGACTTGTCGTGCGAGAGGACGTGGGCGTCGAGCACGCCGCTGCGCAGGGCGTCGTACTTCTTGTCGATGGTCAGCGACGAGAAGCGGGGCTCGTACCCGAGGGCGCTGACGCAGGTCTGCAGCAGCTCGCGGGCGTAACCGGGGCGATCGCCGGCGGTGAGGTAGTAGGGCGGCCACTGCTGGCTGTTGAGCGCCACCCATCCCTTGCCGCGGGCGGCCGGCGGCGTGCGCGCCGCGGCCTGGGCGGCGAGGGGAGCGGCGCTCGGCAGCACCGCCATCACGAGCACGAGAGGAAGACCGCGACCGACGAGCTTCATGGCTTGTGAGGTGACCTCCGGGAACCGCTCCACCTGTGGCGGGCGGGCAAGCATACCCCGCTCCGCCAGTCGCGCCCGCCGGGCCGGCCTACAATCGTCCGCCGTGCCCGCCGCCTCCACGCCCCGCGTGCTCGAGCTCTACTGCGGGATCGGCGGCTGCGCCGCGGCGCTGGGCGAGCGCGCGCGGATCGCGGCGGCGCTCGACATCAACGGCGTCGCCCTCGACGTCTACCGCCACAACTTCGCTCACCCCGCCGCCACCTGTGCCCTGGAGTCGTTGCGGGCCGGCGACCGCCGGCTGCACGACGCCGACCTCTGGTGGCTGTCACCGCCCTGCCAGCCCTACACCCGCCGCGGCCGCGGCCGCGACCTCGACGACCCCCGCAGTGCCAGCCTCCGGCATCTGGTGGGTCTGCTGGCCACCGCACGCCCGCCGGCGATGGCGCTCGAGAACGTGCCGCAGTTCGCCGGCTCGCGGGCACACACCCTGCTCCGCGACGCGCTCGACCGCGGCGGCTACGAGGTCGCCGAGCGGCTGCTCTGCCCCACCGAGCTGGGGGTGCCCAACCGGCGGCGGCGCTTCTACCTGGTGGCCAGCCGGTCCGGGCTGGCCGGGTGGCAACCGCCGGTCGCCGTGCCGCGGGCGCTCGCCGCCTACCTGGAGCCCGACGATCCGCCAGCCCTGCGCGTGCCGGCTGAGCTGCTGGCGCGCTACGAGCACGCCCTCGACGTCGTCGACGCCGCCGACCCGGCGGCGGTGGCCGCCACCTTCACCGCGGCGTACGGTCGCTCACCGGTGCGCGCCGGCTCCTACCTGCGGCGCCACGGCTGCGTGCGTCGCTTCGCGCCGGTCGAGGTGCTGCGCCTGCTCGGCTTCCCCGCCGCCTACCGCCTGCCCGCCGGACTGTCGCCGGCCCAGGCTTGGAGCCTGCTCGGCAACAGCCTGTCGGTGCCTGCGGTGCGCGAGGTGCTCGGCGCGGTGCCCGCCCTGGCGTCCTGACCTTGCGCCCTGACCTTGCGGCCTCAGGTCGCCCCAGCCGCCAGCTCGACGGCGCGGCGCGCCGCGCCGCGGATGGCGGTGTCGGGTCGCAGCAGCACCTGCACCGGGACCTGGGAGACGAACCGCGACAGCCGCCCCTTGCGTTGGAAGGCGCGCAGGAAGGTACCGTCGGCGAGCTTGGCAGCCAGGCGCAGCGACACGCCGCCGCCGAGGTAGACGCCGCCCCGCGCTCCACCGGTCAGCGCCAGGTCGCCGGCGTACGAGCCGTAGGCGAAGGCGAAGCGGTCGAGCACTCGCACGCAGACCGGGCAGGCACCGGCCGAGCCCGCCTCGCCGATCACCCGGCCGGCGTCTTCGCCGGCTGCCAGCCGCCCCACCACCGTCGGCGACGGTGTGAGCCCGCCCGGCGCGAGAAGGAAGTCGTAGAGGTTGCGGAGCCCGCTGCCGGAGACCACCCGCTCGACGCTCACCCGGCCGCCGAAGCGGGCGGCGAGGAAGCGGTGCAGCTCCCACTCCTCCTCGTCGTGCGCCGCGAGCTCCGCATGCCCGCCCTCGGAGGGCACGGCGAGGATGCGCTCGCCGGTCCACACCAGCAGCGCCACGCCGAGCCCGGTACCGGCGCCGAGGAGAACGGCGTTGCCGGTCGCCGCCGCGGCGCCGGGGTTGAGCTTGACGGTGTCCTCCTTGCGGAGGGCACTCATGCCGAGCGCCGTCGCCACCAGGTCGTTGAGCAGCTCCAGGGGAAACCCGAAGCGCGCTGCCAGCTCGCCGCCGTCGACGTCCCAGCCGAGGTTGCTGAGGTGGGCGCGATTGTCGACGACCACGCCGGCGACTCCCAGACAGGCTGCCGCCACCGGCCCACCATCGTGCTCGGCAAGGAAGCGTGCCACCGCCTCGCCGACACCGCTGAAGTCGTGCGAGGGGTAGACGACGTGCTGGATAAGGCGGGGCTCACCGTCGCCCTCGGCGGCGAAGAACGCCAGCCGTGCGTTGGTGCCACCGAAGTCGCCGGCGAGAACGCGCGACGGGCTCACGCCCCGTAGAAGACCAGCGTGCGGGCGCCGATCTGCACGACGTCGCCCTGTACCAGCACGTGCTCGCGGGTGCGCTCGCCGTTGACGTAGATGCCGTTCTCGGAGCTGAGGTCGCGCAACAGATAGCCGTTGGGGCCGGGCACGATCTCGGCATGGTGGCGCGACACCGCCTCGTCGAGCAGGTGCACGACGTTGTCGGAGGCGCGGCCGATCGAGGTGCGGCCCAGGGCCAGCGGATGCTCGCGGCCGGAGGAGCCATTGTCCATCTCCACCAGCCGCGGCCGCGAGAGGATACGGGTGGCGCCGGAGAGCTCGTCGCCGTCCTCCAGCTCGGGCTGGTCGGCGGGGCGCGCAGGGGGCGGTGGCGGCAGGTCGTGGGCACCGGTGGGCGCCTCGTGGAGCGCGTCCTCGTCCTTCGCCGCGGCCGCGCCGCCATTGGGCGACAGCGTTACCGCCACCGCCTCCTGGTCAGCCACCAGCGGCGCCATCGCCGTCGCCGCCTCGCCGAGGCCGGGGTCGGGTGCCGCCGGCCTGGCGAACGGCTCCTCGAGGACCGGGCCGGCGCCTGCCGGGGCCAGGGGCTCGGCGACGATCGCGCCGGCGGGGGCAGCGTCGACCGGCGTGGGGGGCGCCGGCTCTACGCTCTCGAGCTCTTCGGCGGTCCGGCAGGAAGCGAGGAAACGCGCCCGCAGTGCCTCCACCTCGGCGAGCTCGCCGGTGCGCGCGGCCAGCCGCTCGGCGCAGTCGGCGGCCCGGCGCTCGTATTCGTCGCCGGGAAACTCGCCGAGCCCGTTGCGGAACTCGATCTCCTCCTTCTCCATCGAGACGTCGTCGCGCGAGCGCTGCAGCTCGTCGCGCAGCGAGCGCAGCTTGGCGTATTCGTGGCGGGCGCGCTCCTTGAGCGGGCGGGCCTCCTCGTCGAGGGCATCCAGCCGGCGCCGGTAGTCGCCGCGGACGCGCTCGAAGACCACCTCGGAAACCCCTTCGCGGCGCTCCTGCATCAGACCCAGCCGGTCCTCGAGGACCTCCTGGTCGCGCTTGATCCGGGTCAACTCCTCGATCGCGCCGGTATCGATCTCCTGGATCCGGTCGAGCATGGACGCCTCCTCGACGATGCACGGAAGAGCCACATTCTAGCGAAGACCGTCAAGGCGGCCCTCGGCCCCCCGGCCGCCGAGGCGGTCGGCGGGCCATCTCGGGGCCCGGGTGGCTCAGGCCCGGGGGTGGAAGCGATCGTAGAGCGAGCGCAGCCGCTGCTGATGAATGTGGGTGTAGATCTGCGTCGTCGAGATGTCGGAGTGGCCGAGCATCATCTGCACCGCCCGCAGGTCGGCGCCATGCTCCAGCAGGTGGGTGGCAAAGCTGTGCCGCAGCACGTGGGGTGAGAGCTGGCGGATGCCGGCCGCGCGTCCATAGCCCTTGAGGATCTTCCAGAAGCCCTGGCGGGTGAGCGGCGCTCCGCGGTGGTTGAGGAAGATCTGCGGGTGGCGGCCGGTGAGCAGACCGCCCCGCACCTCGCCGAGGTAGCGGCGCACCCACCCCGCCGCCTGCTCCCCCACCGGCACGACGCGCTCCTTGCTGCCCTTGCCGAAGGCGATCAGGAATCCCTCGTCCAGCCGCAGCTGGCCGAGAGTGAGGCCGATCAGCTCGGAGACGCGGAGCCCGGTGGCGTAGATCAGCTCCAGCATGGCCTTGTCACGCACCCCCAGCGGCTCGCCCACCGGCGGGGCGGCGAGGAGCGCCTCGACCTCGGCCTCGGAGAGCACCTTGGGCAGCTGCTGCAACCGCCGCGGCGGCAGCAGGTTCTCCGCCGGGTTGTCGGCGCGCTCGCCGTGCGCCAACAGGTGGGCGTAGAAGCCGCGCAGGGCGGCGAGCGCCCGCCGCAGCGTGCGCGGCGCCAGGCCGGCGCGCAGCAGGTGGCGCAGGTGGGCGGCGAGCGCCGCCGCGTCGGCGGAGAGCGGCTCCACGCCACGACGCTGCAGGTCCGCCTCGCAGCGCAGCAGGTCGGCGCGATAGGCGGCGAGGGTGTTGGCGGCGAGGCCGCGCTCGGTCCCCAGCTCGTCGAGCCAGCGGTCGAGAACGCGACGGAAAGGCGTGTCGACCTGGGGGGCCGCGGGCACGGGGGCAGCTTACGGGAAGCGGGGTACCATCATGCCCTTCCCGGGAGGAACGAACGTTGCGCGCAGCCAACGAAGGGACCTTTCGCTGTGCCGACGGCACCGAGCTGTTCTACCGCCACTGGCCCGCCAGCGGCGACGGCCCGCGGCGGGCGCTGGCGATGTTCCACCGCGGGCACGAGCACTCGGGGCGGCTGCAGCACCTGGTCGACGAGCTCGACCTGCCAGGCTTCGACTTCTTCGCCTGGGACGCCCGCGGCCACGGCCGCTCGCCGGGGGAGCGCGGCTTCAGCCCCGGCATCGGCACTTCGGTCAACGACATCGACGTCTTCGTGCGACACCTGGAGGCGGCCCACGGCGTGGCTCCCGAGGGCCTCGCGGTGGTGGCGCAGAGCGTCGGCAGCGTGCTGGTGGCGGCCTGGGCGCACGACTACGCGCCACGGGTCCGTTGCCTGGTGCTGGCGTCGCCCGCCTTCGCCGTGCGGCTCTACGTGCCGCTCGCGCGGCCGGGGCTGGGGCTGCTGCACAAGCTGCGCGGCCACTTCTACATCAACTCCTACGTCAAGGCGAAGCTGCTTACTCACGATCCCGAGCGCATCCGCTCCTACGAGGAGGACCCGCTCATCACCCGGGCGATCAGCGTCAACATCCTGCTCGGCCTCTACGCCGCGGGCGAGCGCGTGGTCGCCGACGCCGGCGCCATCCGCATCCCCACGCAGGTGCTGATCTCCGGCGACGACTGGGTGGTCGACAAGGCGCCCCAGCACGCCTTCTACGAGCGGCTCGGCGCGGCGGTGAAGGAGAAGCTGGTCTTCGACGGCTTCTACCACGACACGCTCGGCGAGCGCGACCGCGCTCGCCCCATCGCCGCGGCCCGCGCCTTCATCCTGCGCAGCTTCGAGCAGCCGGGGCGGCGATCGCCACTGCTCGACGCCGACCGCGAGGGCTTCACCCGCGCGGAGATGGAAACGCTGCAGCGGCCGGCGCCGCTCCCCAAGCGGGTCTACTTCGGCCTCACGCGGCTGGGCATGCGCACCCTCGGACGGCTCTCCGAGGGCGTCCGCCTGGGGCTCGCGACCGGCTTCGATTCCGGCAGCACCCTCGACTACGTCTACCAGCACCAGCCGCGCGGGGTGACACCGCTGGGCCGTCGCATCGACCGCGGCTACCTGGAGAGCATCGGCTGGCGCGGCATCCGCGTCCGCCGCCGCCACCTCGAGCAAGCGCTGGTGGCGACGGCGCGGCGGCTGCAGGCTGCCGGGCGGCCGGTGCGGGTGCTCGACGTCGCCGCCGGGCACGGGCGCTACGTGCTGGCGGCGCTCGGGGACGTGCTGCGTGACGGCGACCGCATCGAGCTGCGCGACTGGAGCCCGCTCAACGTCGACAAGGGCAGCGCCCTCATCACCGCGCTGGGGCTGCAGGAGCGCGCCACGTTTCGGCGCGGCGACGCCTTCGACGGCGAGGAGCTGGCGCGGGCCGCGCCGCGCCCCACCCTGGGAGTGGTCTCGGGGCTCTATGAGCTCTTCCCCGAGAACGGCCCCGTGCGCCGCTCGCTCGGCGGCCTGGCGGCGGCCATCGAGCCCGGTGGCTATCTGCTCTACACCAACCAGCCCTGGCACCCCCAGCTCGAGCTCATCGCCCGCACGCTCACCAGCCATCGCGACGGCGCTCCCTGGGTGATGCGCCGCCGCACGCAGGAGGAGATGGACGACCTGGTGGCGGCGGCCGGCTTCCGCAAGCTCGAGCAGTGGATCGACGAGTGGGGGATCTTCAGCGTCTCGCTGGCGGAGATGCCGGCCGCTTGAGCGTCGGGCTCGGCACCGCACCGCTCGCGCCCATCGCGGCGCCGGAGGTCGCACCTGGCCGTCCCTGGCGAGCGGCGGCCGGCTGGCTGGCCGTACTCGGCCCCTTCTTCTTCCTCTCCTACGGCTTCGCCAACTGGGTGAGCGCGCAGCGCGCCGACGTCGGCAGCCTCGTCTTCGGCTGGGAGCGCGCCATCCCCTTCCTGCCCTGGACGATCGTCCCCTACTGGACGATCGACCTCTTCTACGCCGCGTCGCTGTTCACCTGCCGCACGCGCACCGAGGTCCGCACGCACGCGGCGCGACTGCTGGCGGCCCAGCTCATCTCGATCACCTGCTTCCTCGCCTTCCCCCTGCGCTTCACCTTCGAGCGGCCGCATGCGGGCGGCTTCTACGGACGGCTGTTCGACCTGCTGGCCGGCTTCGACAAGCCCTTCAACCAGGCGCCGTCGCTGCACATGAGTCTGCTGGTCATCCTCTGGGTGCGCTACGGGCGTGTGGTGCCGCGGCGCTGGCGCTGGCTGCTGCACACCTGGGCGGCGCTCATCGGCGCCTCGGTGCTCACCACCTACCAGCACCACTTCATCGACCTGCCCACCGGCCTGTGGGCGGGCGCCTTCTGCCTCTGGCTCCTCCCCGACGACCCCGCCCTGCGGCCCCGCTGGCGCGGCATCAGCGATGATCCGGCCCGGCGCCGGCTGGCGGCGACGTACGGGCTGGCCGCCTTGCTCGCCGGCGCCCTGGCGCTGGCCCTGGGCGGTGCAGCCCTCTGGCTGCTGTGGCCGGCCGCCACCCTCGCCCTGGTCGCCCTCGTCTACGGCGCTCTTGGCGCGACGGGCTTCCAGAAGGGCCCGGATGGTGGCATGGAAACGGGCGCCGTATGCCTGCTGGCTCCGTACTTCGCGGGCGCCTGGGTCAACTCGCGCGCGTGGACCCGCGGGCGGGCGAAGGCCGACCCGGTCGCCGACGGCATCTGGTTGGGGCGCTTCCCGGCCGCCGGCGACGTCGCGGCCTGCGGGGCGCGCTCCTGGCTCGACGTCACCGCCGAGCTGCCGGCGCGTGCGGACGACCCAGCTTCCTACCGCCTGGTGCCACTGCTCGACCTGGTGCCCCCCACCGTGGAGGAGCTCGGCCAGGCGGTGGCGCTGCTCGACTCCCTGGCTCCCCGCCGCCCCACCCTGGTCGCCTGCGCGCTGGGTTACTCGCGCAGCGCCATCGTGGTGGCGGCATGGGCGCTGGCCAGCGGCCGTGCCGCCGATACGCCGGCGGCGATCGCGCTCGTCGAGCGGGCGCGCCCCGGCGTCGCGCTGTCGGCGATGCACCGCGCGCGACTGGCGGAGTGGCAGGCGGCGCGGGCCGGCGCGGTGACTCGATGAGCGATGCGCCGGGCGGCGCCGATCCCACCGCCGCCATCGCCGCAGCGGTGCTCTCCTCCGGCCGCACCGTGCACCGCGCCGCCGGGGTGCTGACGATCGTCGGCGTTCTGACGGCTCTGCTGGCGGGCGCCGGCGGTCCGGCGCGCTGGGCAGCGGCGGTCGCCGTCTTGCTCTACGTCGTCGAGTCCTGGCTCGCCCTGCGCGTGGCCCTCGATGCCGAGCTGTTCGGCCGCAGCGATCCGCCGGGCGCCATGCTGGCGACGCTCGACCAGCGCCTGGTCGACTGGCGCCTGCGCTCGCCGCGGGCCGCGCGGCCCCTCGACGAGCGCGCCCGCGCCGCGGTGGGTCTCTGGAAGCTGCAGCTCGCCGTGACGATCGTCGAGGCGGTCGCCGTCGCGGTCGCGGCAGTCGCCTCGGCGATCGCACGCTGACTCGATTGAGCCGTTGCGATCGACCGGCGCTGGGCGGGGGCGCCCCCTGCACCTAGAGGGGCAGGGGGTCCGGGGGGACAGGGGTGGATCAAACCAGGGTGGAGACTAAACCAGCGCGCAGAGGTGCGAGCCGAAGAACGGGTTTTCCGCCCGCTCCTCCTCGAGCCGCGTCTCGGGTCCGTGGCCCGGCCACAGCACGAGGTCGCCGGGCAGGGCGAAGAGGCGGTCGCGCACCGAGCTCGCCAGCGTGGCGAAGTCGCCACCCGGCAGGTCGGTGCGACCGACGCCGCGGTAGAAGACGGTGTCACCCACCAGCGCCTGGCCGCTCGCCTCGTCGACCAGGCAGACGCTGCCGGGAGTGTGGCCGGGGGTGTGGAGCACCCGCAGGCGCAGCCCGGCAACCTCGACCGGCGTCTCCTCCTCGAAGAAGCTCGCCGGCTCGGGGCATGGGCGCGCCCCGAGCATGGCGGCGAACTCGGGAAACTGCGGCGAGGCGAGCAGGAAGAGGTCGGCCCGGTGCATGTGCACGGCGATACCGTAGCGCTCGCAGAGGTGGGCGCAGTGGGCCACGTGATCGATGTGGCCGTGGGTGAGCAGCACCGCCTCGGGCCGCCAGCCCCGGGCGTCGATCGTGGCGGCGATACGCTCGCTCTCGGCGCCGGGGTCGACGATGGCGACGCGACTGGCGTGGTCGTCCCCGGCAGGGCCGATGACGTAACAGTTCTCGGCAAAGGGACCAACGGTGAGACGTTCGCGGATCATGCGGTCCTCGAGGGTCTAAGTGGCTGCAAGAATGAAGTTTGGTGGCCGCCTCTCCGGGAGCCGGAGGTGATGGCTGGGGAACCAGGCCGCTGGCGGATGACGCTCATTCTAGCAGCTCCCCGGCCAGCAGCTTTCGTGGCGCCGCCGTGCCTTCACCCGTGCGCTGCCGGCACCGTCACGCCCAGCTCGGCGCACAGCGCCAGCAGCTCCTCCTCGCCCAGCACCGCGCTCGCCGCCTTGGCGCGCTGGAAGATCGCCGTCACCAGCTCCTGCCGCGGCTCGACGCCCCTGGCCTGCAGCCAGCAGACGACGTTCGACTCGCCGCTCATCGGCCCGATCTCGACGAGCTGGCGGCGGCCGACGAGGCTCGCCGGCACCCCCGAGTAGATGCGGTCGGCGAGCCAGTCGTCCCCCTTCGCCCGCGCCTTGAGGATCGCCGCCGCGTGCACCCCGGTGCCGGTGCGGAAGGCGTCGATGCCGACCACCGGCCAGTTGTCAGGGAACGGCACGCCGGTCGCCTCCGACACCAGCCGGCAGTACTCGGGCAGCCGCGACAGATCGTACTGGCGCCACCCCAGCAGGTGGAGGTTGACCAGCAACAGGTCCATCGGCGTATTGCCCACCCGCTCGCCGACGCCGAGCGCCGTGCCGTGCAGCCGGTCGGCCCCCGCCTCGGCGGCAGCCAGGGCGTTGATCTCGCCCAGGCCGCGGTCGCGATGGCCGTGCCAGTCGACCTGCACCTGCTCGCCGGTGGCATCGACGACCTCACGGATGAAACGCGTGAGGGCACGTGCCCCGTTGGGGGTGGCATGCCCGACGGTGTCGGCGACGCACACGCGTCGCGCCCCCGCCTCGACGGCGACGGTGTAGAGCCGGCGCAGATCGTCGGGATGGGCGCGGGTGGTGTCCTCGGTGACGAACATCACCGGCAGCCCCTGCTTGACCGCGAAGGAGACCGCCTGCTCGGAAAGCGCCAGCATACGGTCGAGGGTCCACCCCTCGGCGTATTGGCGAATGGGCGAGGAGCCGATGAAGGTGGCCGCCTCGATGGGGATCCCCACCTGCTGGGAGATCTCGACGATCGGCCTCACATCGGCCTCCATGGTGCGCGCCGCGCAGTTGGGGGCGATGGGCAACTTGTGGTCGGCGATCTCGCGCGCCAGGGCGAGCACGTCCTTGACCACGTGGGGGCCGGCGCCCGGCAGCCCGAGGTCGAGCGCGTCGATGCCGAGCGCCACCATCTCGTGCAGGATGCCGATCTTCTTGTCGATCGACGGCGTGCGCACCGAGGGCGACTGCAGGCCGTCGCGCAGCGTCTCGTCGTTGAGCTCGACGCGGCCGCGCAACGGCTTCATCTCGCCGCCGCCGGCGTGGTTCCAGTCGTGGATGAGGTCCGCTTCGGATAGCGCCATGGCGCGAGGGGCTCGCCGCCTCAGACGCGGACCGCGCCGGCGACGGCGCGCGCCACCAGGTCGCCCACCTGCGCGGTGGTCAGGCTGCCGCCGAGGTCGGGGGTCGTCTGCCCTTCGGCCAGCGACTGCGCCACCGCGCGCTCCACCTCGAGCGCCGCCTCGGCGTGCCCCAGGTAGTCGAGCATCAGGGCCAGCGAGAGGATCGCCCCCACCGGGTTGGCGCGGCCGGTGCCGGCGTACTTGGGCGCGCTGCCGTGCACCGGCTCGAACATCGACACCTCGCCGGGATGCAGGTTGGCCGAGCCGGCGACGCCGAGCCCCCCCTGCAGCGCCGCGCCGAGGTCGGTGACGATGTCGCCGAACATGTTGTTGGTGACGATGACGTCGAAGCTCTCGGGCGCTCTCACCATCTGCATGGTGAGGGCGTCGACGTAGAGGTGTCGGTGGCTCACCTGCGGGTACTCGGCCGCCACCTCGGCGAAGCAACGCTGCCAGAGGTCGCCGGAGTAGCGCATGGCGTTGCTCTTGTCGGCCATGCAGACGTCGCGACGACCGTGGCCGACGGCGTATTCGAAGGCCGCACGGACAATGCGCTCGACCCCCTTGCGGGTGTGGATCTCCTCCTGCACCGCCACCTCGTCGGGGGTGCCGGTCTTGAAGCTGCCGCCGGAGCCGACGTAGGCCCCCTCGGTGTTTTCGCGGAAGACCACGAAGTCGACGTCTTTCGTCCCCTTCCCTTTGAGCGGGCAGAGGCGCTCGTCGTAGAGCTTGATGGGACGCAGGTTGATGTAGAGGTCGAGCTTGAAGCGGATGCCCAGCAGGATGTCGGCGGCGTGCCGCATGTCGGGCACTCGGGGGTCGCCGTAGGCGCCGATGAGGATGGCCGAGAAGCGCTGCCGCAGGTCGGCGAAGGCCCCCGGCGGAATGGTCTCGCCGGTGGCCAGGTAGTGGTCGGCGCTCCAGGGGAAGGTCTCGAGCTCGAGCGGCAGCGACCAGCGCTCGGCGGCCGCCTCGAGGACCTTCCTGGCCTCGGCGGTGACGTCGACGCCGATGCCGTCCCCGGGAAGGACGGCGATGCGCTGCGGCCGGCGGTCGCGGGGGTGCAGGGACGGTTGCTGGGTCACGAGCGGCGATGCTAACACGCGCCCGCAGCCCGTAAGATCGGCCCATGCTTCGCCTCCACGTGGTGCCGGCGCAGGGCCCAGCCTTCGACCACCTGCTGCAAGGCGACAGCGTGGTCATCGGCCGCTCCTCGACCTCCGACCTGCCGCTTCCCGACCGCTTCCTGTCGCGTCACCACGCTCGTCTCTTCCGCGCCGGCGAGCGCTATCTGGTCGAGGACCTGGGCTCACGCAACGGCACCCTGCTCAACGGCGAGCCGGTGCTGACGCCCACGCCGGTGGGACCCGGCGACGTGATCAAGATCTCCGGCAGCCTGCTGTCGGTGCACGAGGAGGAGGGCGGCCTGGAGATCTCGGAGACCAGCCACACGGTCTTCCGGCCGGTGGCGGAGCTCCTCGCCGCCGCCGAGAGCGGGGGCGCCGCCACCGAGGGAAAGGCGCTCGAGCGCTACGCCCAGCGCCTGCGGCTGCTCAACGACGTGCACCAGGCGCTGGGCAGCGCCGTCGCCCTGCCCGAGCTGCTACAGCTCATCCTCGATCGCCTCTTCGACCACTTGCACCCCGAGCAGGCGGCCATCTATCTGCGCAGCGGCAGCGGCGCGCTGCAGCCGGTGGCCAGCCGCTCGACGGCCGGGGTCGCGGGCCGCCTGCTGGCCTCCCAACACCTCGCCCGCGAGGTCACCGAGAAGGGGGTGGCGGCGCTGGTGCTCGACGCCCAGAGCGACGCCCGCTTCCAGAGCTCGATGAGCATGCTCTCCGCCGGTGTCCGCTCGCTGGTGGCGGCGCCGCTGCTCGCCGAAGGAGAGCCCGCCCTGGGGATGGTCATGCTCACTTCCAACGCCGCCGTGCGGCAGTTCGGCGAAGAGGACATGCAGCTGCTGGTCTCGCTCGCCGCGGTGGCGGCGATCCGTCTGCGCAACGTGGCGCTGCTCGAGGAAGCGGCGCAACGGCGGCTGCTGGAGGAGGAGCTGGCGCTGGCACGGCGCATCCAGGAGACGCTGCTCCCGAGGGAGCTACCGGCGCTCGCCGGCTTCGAGCTCTACGCCCGCAACGTTCCCTCGCGCCTGGTCTCGGGCGACCTCTATCAGGCCCTGCTACGGCACGACGGCAGCGAGTGCGTGCTGCTGGTGGCCGACGTCGCCGGCAAGGGGGTCGCGGCTTCGCTGCTCGCCGCCGCGGTGGAGGCGCTGGCCGCCGGCCCGCTCGAGGATGGGATGGCACCCGCCGACGTCTGCGCCCGCGTCTCGCGGCTGCTCTACCAACGCACGCCGCACGAGAAATACGCCACCGCCTTCCTCGCCGCCATCGAGGCGCAGAGCGGCCTCGTCGACTACGCCAATGCCGGCCACAACCCCGGCCTCGTGGTGCGCGCCGGCGGCGAGGTCGAGAAGCTGGGCTCCACCGGCGTGCCGCTGGGCCTCCTGCCGGGGGTGAGCTACCGCGCCGCCAGCCTCACCCTCGCCCCCGGTGACACCCTGATCATCTACACCGACGGCATCACCGAG
>DASYUP010000007.1:0-2854 GCA_036001185.1 Thermoanaerobaculia bacterium | reverse complement strand
GGACCCTGTCGCCCCCTTCCTCGCCCGCGTGCGCTGCCTCGGTGCCTGGCGGCCGGAGCTCGAGCTGCCGCCGCTCGACGAGGCGCAGGTCGCCGCGCTGCTGCCGGCGCTCGCCGCCGGGCGTCGCTCGCTGGCGGAGCTGCGCCGCGCCCCGGTGCTCGACGCGCTGCGCGGCATGCTCACCCCAGCGCAGCTCGCCGCCCTCGAGCGCGAGGCGCCCGAGCGGCTGGCGGTGCCCTCGGGCAGCCGCATCGCGCTGCGTTACGAGCCGGGGCGGCCGCCGGTGCTGGCGGCGCGCATCCAGGAGCTGTTCGGCCTCGCCGAGACGCCGCGCCTCGCCGCCGGGCGGGTGCCGGTGCTGCTTCACCTGCTCGCCCCCAACCATCGCCCGCAGCAGGTCACCGACGACCTGGCGAGCTTCTGGCGCCACACCTATCCCGAGGTGCGCAAGCAGCTCCGCGCCCGCTACCCGCGCCATGCCTGGCCGGAGGATCCCACGACCACACCCGCCGAGCGGCGACCGGCGCGGCGACGATAGACTGCGCCCTCGCGGCCGGCGCCCACGCCGCTCGCGCACACCGAGGAGAGCACGATCATGGCCGTACGCACCGCCAACGCCGCCTGGGAGGGTTCACTGAAGGAAGGGAAGGGGACGATGCGCCTGGGCAGCGGCGCCTGGGAGGGGCCCTTCTCGTTCTCCACCCGCTTCGAGGACGCCAAGGGGACCAACCCCGAGGAGCTCATCGGCGCCGCCCTCGCCGGCTGCTTCTCGATGGCGCTCGGCGCCAACCTCGGCCGCGCCGGTTTCACCCCCAGGCGCATCGCCACCGACGCCAAGGTTCACATCGAAAAGGTGGAGGGGGGCTTCGGCATCACCCGCATCGAGCTCACCACCGACGCCGCGGTGCCGGGCGTCGACGAGGCGACCTTCCGCCAGCAGATCGACGCCACCAAGGCCGGCTGCCCGGTGTCGAAGGCCCTCAAGGCGGTGGAGATCAGCGTGCAGGCGACGCTGCACAGCTGAAGGGTCGAACCTGGCACCTCCGCGGTAGGGGCCGAGCTTGTCTCCGCCCGCAAGCTGCCCCCTACCCGGAGGCGGCCGCGCGCAGCAGCTGCCACGCCTTCTCGACGTGTCGTGCCTCGGTGCGTGCCTGACCGGCGCAGAGGCGCAGCGTCAGCTTGCCGTCGAGCTTGGTGTGGGTGAGGTAGGCGGCGCCGGAGCGATTGACGCGCTCCATGATCCGCTGGTTGACCTCGTCGCCGCCGCGGTGGCGGAAGCAGACGAGGTTGAGCGGCACCGGGGCGGCGAGCTCCCAGTCGGGATCGGCGGCCACCTGCGCGGCGAAACGCTGCGTCAACGCCACGTGGTGGCGCACCAGCGCGCGCAGCCCCTCGAGCCCGTACCAGCGAAGCACCAGCCAGAGCTTGAGGGCGCGGAAGCGGCGGCCGAGCTGTACGTGCCAGTCGCGGTAATCGATCACCGCCCCGCTCTCGCTCGCCGCGTTGCGCAGGTACTCGGGCAGGATCGACAGCGCCAGCAGCAGCGGCCGGCGATCGGCCACCCAGAAGGCGCTGCAGTCGAAGGTGGTGAGCATCCACTTGTGAGGGTTGAAGCAGTAGCTGTCGGCGAGCTCCACGCCCTGCTGGATCCAGCGCAGCTCGGGGCAGAGCGCGGCGGTGCCACTCATCGCCGCGTCGACGTGCAGCCAGGCGCGGTGACGGCGGCTGACGTCGGCGATCGGCGGCAGGGGATCGAGGGCGTTCGACGAGGTGCTGCCGACGGTGGCGACGACGCAGGTGGGGGTGAGCCCGGCGGCGCGGTCGGCCGCCATCACCTCCGCCAGAGCCTCGGGGCGCATGGCGAAGGCGGCGTCGACCGGCACCGCTCGCAGGTGCTCGCGGCCGAGGCCGGCGATGGCCACCGCCTTCTCCACCGACGAGTGGGTCTGCGTCGAGCAGTAGACGGTGAGCGTGCCGTCGCAGCCGCGGGCGTTGCTGGCACCCGCGGTCGCGCGCTCGCGCGCCGCCAGGATGGCGCACAGCACCGCCGACGAGGCGGTGTCCTGGATGACGCCGCCGCCCGGCCCGTCGGTGCGGAAGGTGGCCGGCAGCCCCAGCGCCTCGACCAGCCAGTCCATCACCTGCATCTCGAGCTCGGTGCATGCCGGGCTGGTGCTCCACAGCATCCCCTGCACGCCAAGGCCGGCGGAGAGCAGGTCACCGAGGATGGCCGGTCCCGAGCCGTTGCTGGGAAAGTAGGCGAAGAAGTTGGGCGACTGCCAGTGAGTGATGCCGGGCAGCACGACGCGATCGAGGTCGGCCAGCACGGCGTCGAAGGGCTCGCCATGCTCCGGCGGGTGCGCCGGCAGCTGGGCGCGGATCTCTCCCGGCTGCACCCGCGACAGCACCGGCAGCTCCTCCACCCGCTCCATGTAGCGGGCGATCCACTCGACGACCTCGCGCCCATGGCGGCGGAACTCGTCGGGAGTCATGTGGGGCACGGCGGCGGTGGCGAGGGTGGTGGGCTCCATGGCCCTACGCTACCGTGCTGCCACGCGGTCGCGTTGCCCATGGGCGAGGGCGCGGGTGGGTGGTGGCGCCCCCTGCCCCACGAGGGGCAGGGGGACGGGGGGGTCAGGGGTGGAACAAAACCAAGGGGAGGGGGTCGGGTGGGGGGCGGCAGCGGGCTTTGCCCGCGGGGGTGGGTGCTATCCTCGGGCACCGTGCGGCGGCGCCTTGCCCTGCTCCTCGCCCTGCTGGTGACGTCCGGGCTGCTCGCCGCGCAGCAGCTCGCGCCGCCGGGCACGACACAAGCTCCTCCCGCCGAGCCGCCGCCGGGCGAGGGCGAGCCGAC
>DASYUP010000006.1:0-1752 GCA_036001185.1 Thermoanaerobaculia bacterium | reverse complement strand
TGGGTCGCGACAGGTCGAGCTCGATGTGCGGATGCTCGTAGGAGAGGTCGCGCAGGCGGTCGAAGATGCCCATCACCTCGAGCACCAGCTCGACGCCGTGCGCAGTGTAGTAGCCGAGGAAGCGTGAGTCGGCGGTCCCGCCCTGCAGCGCCGGGGCGAGGTCCTCGTCGCTGAGGCCCCAGTCGTCCGTTTCGGCTGCCGGCTCACCGCTGAGCTCGGCGGGGGAGAGCACCCTGGCGAGCGCGCGGTAACGGGCGATGAGCACCTCATCGTCGGGCGGCAGCTCGGGGGTGCGACGGCCGCCGCTCGCCAGCCAGACGAGGAAGCGCGCGGTGTAACGCCACGCCTGCTCGCCGTAGCCGCCGGCGGTGAGCACCACCAGCGGCAGCGACGAGCCTGCCTCGCCGCCGTGGGATAGCTCGACCACCAGCCGGTCGCGGGCGAGCATTCCCTGCGGCGTGATCCGCCAGTCGCCCAGCCGGTCGTCGGCCGCCGGGTCGCAGCCGGCGAGGTAGAAGACCAGCTGAGGACGGTGGGCGGCGAAGACCGGCGGCAGCGTCTCGCGCAGCGCCGCCAGGTAGGTCTCGTCGCCGACGCCGCCGCCCAGCTCGATGGCGGTGGCGCCGACGGCGGTGGAGTCGTCCCAGTGGCGGTTGTGCAGCGAGTAGGTGTGGACGGCGGGGTCGGTGGCAAAGAGCGCCCGCGTGCCGTCACCGTCGTGGAGGTCGAGGTCGACCACCAGCACCCGGCCGTCGAAGTCGCTGCGGCGCAGCGCCGCCACCGCCACGGCGACGTCGTTGAACAGGCAGAATCCCTGGCCACGGTCGCGGCGGCCGTGGTGAAAGCCACCACCGAGGTTGACGGCGATGCCGCCGTCGGCGAGGGCCCGGCGGGCCGCCGCCACGGTGCCGCCGGTCATCGCCCGCTGCACCGAGAGGGCGCGCTCCCGTTGCGATCCGGTGAGGACCGTCCCGAAGGCGTGCTCGAAGGGGCGGCTGTCACCCAGGCTCTCCAGGTACTCGCGGTCGTGCACGCGCAGTAGGTCGCCGAGGCTGGCGGGCGGCGGCGCGGTGACCCGGCCCGGACGCAGCAGCCCCATGAGGTCGAGGGCGGTGAGCACCTTCTCACCGCGCAGCGGATCGAGCGGCGAGGTGGGGAGGGCGAACGTATAGCCGGGGTCGTAGAAGAGCGGCGGCAGCCGCGGGCCGCCGAAAAGCAGGCGGCGGCCCAGCGAGGCGCGCAACCGGTCGTGCCAGCGGCGGCGCGGCGAGGCGGGCGCGGCGGAAGCGCCGGCGGTCATCGCCCCTCGGACGATGGCGGCGGTGCGGCCGGCGACCGTAGCCGCGCCCAGGTGGCTCCCCAGCCACCGGCCTCGGCGGGAGCGTCGCCGAACGCCTCGACCCGCGGGTCGCGCTCGAGGATGCGCCGCACGGTCTGCCGCTGCACGCCGGCCCCGCGGCCGTGGACGATGCGCACCTGCGGGTAGCCCCTGCTGGCGGCGAGGTCGAGATAGTCGCGGACCAGGTCCGCCACCTCCGCCGGAGGGAAGCTGTGCAGGTCGAGCACGTCGCCGGGGTCTAGCTCGACGGCGGCTTCGTCGTCGTGAGTGTCGTCGGCGTCGTCGTTCATCACCGGACGGGCGGGGACAAGCCCCGCCCCTACACCCGGAGGATGCCATGGAGACGATGCGAGGGTGGGAGGTGCCAGCGCGGGGCGGGGGCGCCCCCTGCCCCTCGAGGGGCAGGGGGTCGG
>DASYUP010000005.1:0-6709 GCA_036001185.1 Thermoanaerobaculia bacterium | reverse complement strand
GAGGTCGGCGGTGTCGGGCAGCAGCCAGGAGATCGGTGCCAGCGGGTTGCGGCCGACGAAGTTGAGCCCGGCGATCTCGTCGCCGAGCTGGTGCAGCACGCCGAGCACGCCGGCGACCCCGCGGGCGCCCGGCTGGGCGATGCTGCGCACGGCGACGGCGGTGAAGGCGGGGATGCTCGACAGCACGGCGCGGTCGCCGCGCTGCAGCAGGGCGGCGAAGGTCGGCAGCTCAGACCGCGCCAGGCCCTGGGCGACGAAGCGCCAGTCGGCGCAGTCGAGGATGACGACGAACAGCCGACGGCGGTCGCTCGCCGGGCGCTGTGCGAGCGGCGGCGCCGCAACCGGCGGCACCGGGCGGTGGGGCACCACGGGGGCGGTGACCGACGCGCGACTCTGCGGCCACACCGCCCCCGAGCCGCGCACGGCGCCGCTGCCGTCGCGCAGCACCCAGCGCAGCGGCCAGGTGTCGGGGGGCCGCTCGACGACGACCCGCCCGGAAGCCGGTACGGCGTAAGACCCGAAAGGGGTGTCGTGCGGCGTGGTGGACGGTGGCGAGACCAGCAGGCGCATCCCTGGCGCCGGCGCCTGCACGCGCAGCTCGACCGTGCTGGGGCCGCCGGTGAGCAGGGTGGCCTCCTCGCCAGCCCGGCCGGCGAGGGCGGTGCGCGCGAGATCGGCGCGGTCGAGGTGGAAGAGATCGCCGAAGCGGGCGACCCCGGCATCGAAGGCACGCAGCGCCTCGTCACCGCGCTTGGCGACGGTCAGCTCGCCCACGAAGCGCATCCAGATCAGCTTGAGCAGGCGTTCATCGCCGACCTGCGCCGGGGCGGACACCCCCTCGCGCAGCAGCTCGATGTTGGAACGGCCTTGCGGGTCGTCCTGTTCGGTCGTGCTCAGCAGGTAGCCGTAGAAGGCGTGGGCCTTGGCGGGGTTGGGGGCCTTCGCCGCCCACTCGTCGGTGGTGGCGGCGAGCAGCTCGCCGCGGCCCAGCCGCGCCGACGCCATCATGCGCAGCAGGTACCAGGACTCGTGGACGTGCCCGTGGTCGTCGGGAGCGTGGTCCCCGAGCAGCGTCAGCGTGCGCTCCCAATCGCCGCGGTCGACGGCCTGGGCAGCGAGGAACGTGCGCAGCTGCGGCGCGCTGCTGCCGGCGGTGGGGATGCGGCGCGCCATGGTGTCGAGCGCGCGGTCGGGCTCGAGCTGCTGGCGCAGCGAGGACTCGAGCGCCAGCAGCGGCAAGTGCGAAGGCGAGTGGTCGACGCCGCGACCGGCGAGCTGGGTCGCCTGGCTGAGGGCGCCCTTGGCGCGCAGCGCCTCGACCAGCTCGGCGGTGAGCGCCGGCCGCGGCAGCCAGTCGCCGGTGCGCGGATCGGCGAGCAGGCGTTCCAGCAGCGCCACGCACTCGCCCTGGCGTCCATTCGACACCAAGGCGACGCAGCGACAGTCGGCGGTGCGCAGCCCCGAGGGGTTGGGCGGCAGCTCGCCGCCGGAGGCGGCGAGGGCGCGGCGCCAGTCGCGCGCTTCTGCTGCCGCGCAAGTGGCGTCGGCGCGGCGGAACTGGCGCCAGCGGTCGACGGCGCGGTAGCCGGCGGCGGCGCCGGTGCCGACCAAGACGATCAACAGCAGCACCTGCAGGCGGCGTCTCATCGGCGCTCCGCGGCGCCGGCTGCCGGCGCCAGCAGCAGGTCGAAGCGATAGCTGCTCCACCCCTTGGTGCCGCTGAGGGTGAGCCGCGACCAGGGGTAGCCCGGGCGCGGCTGGCCAGGGTCCTCCGCCGGCGTTGCATCACCGGCGGTGGCGTAGGCCTGGCGCAGACGCTCGTCGGCGAGCGCGAAGCGGTCGAGGTGGACGACCAGCGCGCTGCCCTCGCCCGCCGGCGCGCCCGGTTCCGGTGCCTGCAGCAACGCCACGGCCACGCTCAGCGGGTTCCACCCCATTACCAGGGCGCGGTCGGTGGCGACGTAGCAGGGGGCGAGCTCGGGGAGGACGTTGAGGTCGGAGAGGCAGGCGCCCCGGTAGGGACCGAGCTGCCAGGGTGACCGCGTGGCGCCCCAGCGGTCGTGCACGCCCGCCAGCAGTCGCTCGAGCGCGGCCGTCGCGCCCTCACGCTGGCGCACGGCGACGGCGAGGGCCATCGGCGGAATCAGCTGGCCGGGCAGCGGTTCGTAGACCGCCAGCTCGGTGGTCCCCTCGAGCGCCATGGCGGCGAGCAGTCCGCTCTCGAGACCGAACAGCTTCCCCGCCCAGCCGCCGGTGTCGCTCTGGCGGAAGCTGGCGAGGCCGCGATCGGAGCGCAGCCGCAGGTGAAGCAGGGAGTGACGGTCGTCGAGCAATGCCGGCGCGGCGGCGCGACGGGCCGGCAGCAGCGCCTCCCAGGGCTGCGCCTGGGCGCCCTCGCCGTCGTCCACCAAGGTGGCGCGCAGGCGCAGGGCGCCGTCGGCCGCGGGAGCGGCCCAGGCGGTGAACCGGCTGCCCTCCGCGCGGTGGGCGAAGATCCAGCTCGCCCCGGCCCGCGCCGCGTCTGCCTGGGCCGCCAGGGCGCCGGCGGGATGGCAGGAGAGCGTCGCCGCCAGCGAGCAGGCCTTGCCAGCCGGGCAGAAGGCGACGAAGCGCTGACAGCCGGCGAGGCGCCGGTCGAGATCGTGCGCCCGCAGCGCCGCCGGCGTGCGCGCGAGCTGCTGCACGGCGCCGAGAAAGGCGCGTGCCGCCTGGGCGTCGCCGGCCCACAGCGTGCCGTCGGGCAACGCGTCCTCCGGCGCCCGCCGGCAGGCGGCGATTAGCAGCGTGGCGGCGAGCAGGCGGCTGCCGGCGCCGCGCCTGGTGCGGCCGCTCACAGCGGGATGTTGCCGTGCTTCTTCGGCGGCAGGCCGGCGCGCTTGCCGCGCAGCTGGCGCAGGGCGCGGGCGATCATCGGTCGCGTCTGCCGTGGCTCGATGATGGCGTCGACGAAGCCGCGCTCGGCGGCGACGTAGGGGTTGCTGAACTTCTCGCGGTATTCGCGCACCTTTTCGCCGCGACGCACCGCGGCCTCCTCGCCGGCCTCCTGCAGCTCGCGCCGGTAGAGGATGTTGACTGCCCCCTCGGGCCCCATGACGGCGATCTCGGCGGTGGGGTAGGCGAGGTTGACGTCGGTGCGCAGGTGCTTGCTCGCCATCACGCAGTAGGCGCCGCCGTAGGCCTTGCGGGTGATGACGGTGATCTTCGGCACCGTCGCCTCGGCGAAGGCGTAGAGCAGCTTGGCGCCGTGCTTGATGATGCCGCCGAACTCCTGTTGCGTGCCAGGCAGGAAGCCCGGAACGTCCTCGAAGGTCACCAGCGGGATGTTGAAGGCGTCGCAGAAGCGCACGAATCGCGCCCCCTTGAGCGAGGCATCGATGTCGAGCACGCCGGCGAGATAGCTCGGCTGGTTGGCGACGATGCCGACACTGCGGTTGGCGATGCGGGCGAAGCCGACGACGATGTTGCGCGCGTATTCGGCGTGGACCTCGAGGAACTCGCCGTCGTCGACGATGCCGCGCACCAGCAGCTTGACGTCGTACGGCTTGTTGGGATCGGCGGGAATCAGGGAGTCGAGCGCGGCGTCCTCGCGGTCGGGGTCGTCGTTGCTGCGGCCGGCCGGCGGCTCGTCGAGGTTGTTGCTGGGGATGTACGACAGCAGCTGGCGGATCAGCTGCAGGCAGGCGGCGTCGTTGGCGGTGGTGAAGTGGCAGACGCCGCTCTTGCTGGCGTGGGTTTGGGCGCCGCCGAGCTCCTCCTTGCTGACATCCTCGTGGGTCACCGTCTTGATGACGTCGGGGCCGGTGACGAACATGTAGCTCGTCCCTTCCACCATGGCGATGAAGTCGGTGATCGCCGGCGAGTAGACGGCGCCGCCGGCGCAGGGACCCATCACCGCCGAGATCTGGGGCACCACGCCGGAGGCGAGGGTGTTGCGCAGGAAGATGTCGGCGTAGCCGCCCAGCGAGGCGACGCCCTCCTGGATGCGCGCCCCGCCGGAGTCGTTGAGGCCGATCACCGGCGCGCCGTTGGCCCCCGCCAGGTCCATCACCTTGCAGATCTTCTGGGCGTTGGTCTCGGAGAGCGAGCCGCCGAAGACGGTGAAGTCCTGGGCGAAGAGGTAGACCATGCGGCCGTCGATGGTGCCGTAGCCGCAGACCACCCCGTCGCCGGAAACGAGCTGCTGGTCCATGCCGAAATCGCGGCAGCGATGGACCACCAGGGCGTCGAGCTCGACGAACGATTCGGGGTCGAGCAGCAGCTCGACGCGCTCGCGGGCGGTGAGCTTGCCTGCCTCGTGCTGCCTGGCGACGCGCTCGGCCCCGCCGCCCTGGCGGGCGGCCGCCAGCCGTCGCTCGAGCTCCCCGACAGCGGTCGTCGCCCTGCTGCCCTCGCTCATCGCCAGTCCCCTTCCGGTGAAGGCGAAGGATATCGCAGCGGCCGCGACGCCCCGGCGCGCGCACCGCCGGTGCCGCAGTGCCGGCCGTACAATGCCGGCCATGCCGTTCGGCGAGCTCGACCGCCCCGCCCTGGCCCGGGCGCTGGCGCAGCTCGTCGACGGCGCCGACGACGTCGCCGACGCCTTCCTCGAGCGGCTCGAGGTGGCCGAGGTGCCGGCCGCCGGGGAGCCCGCCGGGGCGCGCATCTGGCGCGAGGAGGGGCTGGCGGTCCGCCTCCTTCGTGGCGAGCGCAGCTGGCTCGCCAGCCGCGATCGCCTCGATGGCGAGGCGTTCGCCGACGCGCTGCGGCAGGTGGCGCGGGTGGCGCCGCGGACCAGCGGACCACTCCCCGCCCGCCTGGTGCGACCGTGGGCGGAGCTGCCCTCGTCGGCCGACCTCGAGGCCTTTCCCCGGCTCCTCGATCGCGCCCTGCGCGAGAGGCGGGTGGCCTTCTCCTACCGGCTCTGGCTGCGTCGTCACCGCCGCGACCTGCAGGTGGTCACCCCGCACCTCGAGCCGGCGCCCGAGCGCGAGACCTTCTACAGCTATCGGGTGGGGCTCGAGGGGAGCATTCTCGGCGGGCTGCTGCCCGAGCTCGGCGAGGCGCCCGCCGAAGCCCTCGCCAGCCGGCTCGCCGAGGCTTTCCGTGCCCGCGGCGCGGCGGCGCCCGCTGCCGGCGCGACGACGGTGCTGCTCGGGCCGGCGGCGGCGGCGACCCTGCTGCACGAGGTGGTGGCGCACGCCCTCGAGGCCGATACCCTGGCGACCTCCGGCGGCGCCGCCCAGGCCGCCCGCGGCGTGCGCCTGTCGGAGGCGCCGCTCGACGTGCTCGACGACGTCGGCGGGGCGCCGCTGCCGGTGCGGCGCCGCAGCGACGACGAAGGCACGCCGGTGCTGCCGCGCTGGTTGTTGCGACGGGGCGTCGTCGACCAGCCGCTGGCCGACCAGCGGTGGGCGCGGCGGATCGCCGGCCTCGAGCCGGGAGCTGGCCGGCGGGCCAGCCGGCATCACCTGCCCGGCCCGCGCTCGACCTACCTGCGGCTGCTGCCGGGCGCAGGCTCGCTGGCGGAGCTGCTGGCGCAGGCGGGGGAAGGTCTCTACCTCGACGAGCCCGCTCGCGGCCGGCTGGACGCCAGCGGTGAGTGCACCCTCGCCTTCCCCCGCGGCCGGCGCATCCACGACGGGGCGCTACGCGAACCGGTCGGGCCTTGCACTCTGCGCGGCCGTGTCGCCGACCTGCTCGGACGCGTCGGCGCCATCGGCGGCACGGTGGTGGTGGCGGGCGCCGGGTGGTGCGCCAAGGGAGGGCAACGACTGCCGGTGTGGGCGGCGGCGCCGGAGCTGCTGCTGGCGGGCATCGAGGTCGCCGGGTGACGGAAGGGGCCGAGACGGTGCAGGGGATCGAGGCGGTGCTCGCCGCGCTGCGCCGGGGGGGCCTGCCGGAAGCCGAGGTCTACGTCAAGGAGGGCAGGAGCCGCCGGTTTGCCATCGGCGCCGCCGGGACCGAGCACCAGGTGCTGGTGGAGGAGGGGTGGGCGGTGCGTGCCGGCGACCGGCGGGCCTCCTTTTTCGCCGCCGGTACGGGCAGCCCCGACCCCGCCGGTCCCTGGCCCACCCCGCAGGGCTTTCCGGCGCCGCTGCCCGACCCCTCGCCGGTGCTGCGCTGGAGCGAACCGCCCGACCTCACGAGCCCGCTGGTCTCCGAGCTCGAGGCGCAGGGGCTGCTGACCGCCATCGGCGAGGCGCTCGCCGCCGAGCTGTCGGGAGCGCAGCTCGCCGAGGCGGTGCTCGAGGATGGCTCCTCGGCCTCGCGCCTCGCGAGCTCGCACGGCATCCGCGCCCACTGGCGGCAGCGCGTGGCGCTGGTGCGGCTGGTGGCGGTGCTGCCCGACGCCGGCGTGCGCGCCACCCTCGACCAGGGGGTGCGCGAGGCGCGCCGGCTGCAGCCGCGGACGCTCGCCCGCGCCCTCGCGGACCGGCTGGCGGTGCGCGCCCGCGGCGTGCGGCCCGAGCGGGCGACCGGCGACGTGGTGCTGGCGCCGGCGGCGGCGGCGCGGCTGCTCGCTGGCCTGCTGCCGCTGCTGGTGGGGCCGGAGGCACGAGAGCGCGCGGCGTCGCTGCTCGACGCCGGCGGGCGGATCGGCGCGCCGCTGCTCTCCATCGTCGACGACGGGCGCCACCCCGGCGGGTTGCTCTCGGCGGCGGTCGACGGCGAAGGCGTGCCCACCCGCCCGGTGCCACTGGTGGAGGGTGGGATCTACCGCCAGCCGCTG
>DASYUP010000004.1:0-6933 GCA_036001185.1 Thermoanaerobaculia bacterium | reverse complement strand
CTACTACCTCTGGCTGGGCATGGGCCGCATCGAGGGGGCCGAGCGCTTCCGCCCCTTCATCAAGTACCTGCTCGCCTTGATCACCCTCTGCTTCATGGTGTGGGCGACGCCGCACTCGATCATCGCCACCGTCGAGGAGGTGCAGAAGATGGGGGGCAACAACCACCCCATGCTCGGCTTCCTCGGCGTCATGTCGGCCAAGAACACCGCCGTCAACATCCTCATCCTCACCACCTACATCAGCTTCCTGCTCTATCGCCGCAGCGGCCGCATCCCCACCGTGTCGTGGGCCAAGGCCGGCAACTTGGCGCAGTTCGTCATCTTCGCCGCCGTCGCCTCAATCGTCATCTTCTTCGGCATCTACGGCTACTTCGTCGAGGCGGCGGTGCGCATCAAGTTCTCGGTGCCGCAGGTGCTGTCGGTGCTGTTCGCCATGATCGCGGTGACCACCATCGACGTCTTCATGATGCGCGGCGCGAAGCAGAGCGAGGTGCGGTGGGGGCAGATCCCCGACCGCGCGCAATACGTGCTCATCTTCCTCGCCGTCACCTTCACCTGGCTGATGGGTCTGATGGGCTACGTGCGCTCCGGGCTGCGCCAGCACTGGCACGTCTACGGCGTCATCCGCGACAACTCGCCCGACGCCTTCACGCCGACGCTCGGTTTCGCTCCCCGGGTGGTGTCGATGACGGTGCTGCTCTTCTTCGTCCTCGTCGGCTTCGTCTTCTGGCTGGCCAGCCTGTCGGGTAAGCGCGACCACCTGGAGGCGCTGTCCAAGCCCCACGCCCACGCGCCGGAGCCGGCGGAGCACGCCGTACCGGGTGGCGCGCTGCCGGCGCCCTCCCCCTCGGCCGGAGTCGACCTGTCGTGAGGATGCGCCGGTGAAGGTGCCGATCGTCTTCAAGATCGCCGCCGTGGCGGTGCTCGCCACCGGGTTCTACACCTACGTCGGCCAGCTGGTGCCGCAGAAGGAAGTGCTGCCGCCGGTGGAGACCAAGATGGCGGCGACGATGACCACCGCCGAGCTGGTGGCCACCGGCAAGACCGTCGTCGAGGGCAAGGGGAGCTGCCTCACCTGCCACACCATCGGCAGGACCAGCGGCCCCTTCCGTTTCCCCGACCTCGCCGGCGTCGGCGAGCGCGCCGCCCACCGAGTGCCGGGATTCAACGACATCCAGTACTTCGCGCAGACGCTCTACCAGCCCAACGTCTACATCGTGCCTGGCTTCTCGCCCGGCATGCCGACCATCAACAAGCCACCCATCGGCCTCACCGACGACGAGATCAAGGCGGTGATCGCCTATCTGCAGTCGCTCGGCGGCACGCCGACGGTCACCATGCAGACGGCCATCCCCTACGCCGCCGGCGGCGCACCTCCCGGCGCCACCGAGAGCGCTGCCGCAGCGCAGGCGGCGCAGGCGCCGGCGGCGACCGCCACGGCTGCTGCGGCCGGTGCCGCGGCGGTGCCGGCGGCCGTGGTGGTGCCGGTGCCGGCCGCGCCCCGCCCCGCCGACGTCCTGCTCACCCACTTCCAGTGCGGCAGCTGCCACAACCTCGACAAGCCGGGCCGGCTCAAGGCCGAGAGCCTCGCCGACATCGGCGCCCGCAAGCGCGAGCCCGAGATCGTCGCCGGCCTGGCCGCCCACCCGCCCACCCCCGACGGCTTCGAGCAGGTCCTCTCGCTCGCCGAGACGCGCGCGCTGGCCCGTTACCTGGCCGCCAAGAAGGGGAGCGGCGCGTGAGCTGGGCGATCGTGCTGCCGGCGCTCGGAGTGCTGGTGCTGTTGCGCCTGCTCGAAGTGGCCAGCAGCCGGCGGGCTCGGCTCTTCCGCGTCCCCATCCTCGCCTGGCTCGCCGCCTGGTGGGTGGCGGTCTACGTCACCGTGGCCTACGGCTTCAAGGTGCCGATCCCCTCGTCGATCGTCCACATCTACGTCGCCATCACCACCGGCGTGCTGGCGGTCTACGCCACCTCCGACCGCCAGCGCTTCGAGGACGTCAAGCGGCCGCTGCTGGCCTTCCTCACCGAGCGCCGCTTCGTGGTGCCGTTGCTGGTGGTCATCCTGCTGGTGCCGGCGGCGGTAGCGGCCAAGATCTACCGCGACATGACGGCGCCGCCCCTGCCGCCCTTCTTCGGGCGCACCGTGCACCCGGCGCCGCCCAACCAGATCACCGTCCACGACAAGATCTACGACCTCACCAACCTGCAGAACCCGCACCGCGAGCTCGAGCGCACCAACCCGGCGCTCTACCGCCAGAAGGTGGCGACAGGGCGGCAGGTCTACTACAGCAACTGCTTCTTCTGCCACGGCGACCTGCTGCGGGGCGAGGGCATGTACGCCCACTCGCTCAATCCCATCCCCACCAACTTCCAGGACCCCGGCACCATCGCCCAGCTGCAGGAGTCGTATCTCTTCTGGCGCGTCGCCAAGGGCGGTCCGGGACTGCCCGACGAGGGCGGACCCTGGATGTCGGCGATGCCGGTGTGGGAGCAGTTCCTCGACGAGGAGCAGATCTGGGACGTCATCCTCTTCCTCTACGACTTCACCGGCAACCGGCCGCGCGCGCGCGAGGCGGTGGAGGCGACGGCGAGTCATGAGCAGCGCTAAGAGGGGAGGGGACGGCCACGCCACCGACCGTGGCGCGAGTGGGGCCTCCGCCTCGCGCGGGTGGGAGCCCTCCGGTCCCGGGCGCCCCACTCGCGGCGGACACTGGGGCCGCGGTCTTGCAGCCGTTGTGGCGCTGAGTATTGGGATCGCCGTCGGGATGGGGCGCGCGGGGGTTTCGCAGCAGAAGCCGGGTGAGTCGGGGCAAGGGTCGGGGCCGACGGCGCCCGGACCCGAGCAGGCGAGCCTCACTGGTGGCGCCGCCGTCTACGCCAAGTACTGCGCGCAGTGCCACGGCGACAAGGGCGACGGCCGCGGCATCGCCGCGCCCCTGCTGCAGCCGGCGCCGCGCGACTTCACCTCCGGCAAGTACCAGATCCGCAGCACGCCGACCGGCGCCCTGCCCACCGACGACGACATCCGGCGGCTCATCCAGCGCGGCATCCCCAGCACTGCCATGCCGGCCTTCAGGGACGCCCTCTCCGACGGCCAGATCGACCAGCTCGTGCAACACCTCAAGACCCTGTCGCCGAAGTTCCAGAGCCAGCGCCCGGCGGCGATCATCCCCATCCCCAAGGACCCCGGCTACGCCGCCAAAAACGTCGCCGCCGCGCGCAAGGTCTACGTGTCGATCGGCTGCGCCGGTTGCCACGGCGACGAGGGCCGCGGTGACGGCCCGTCGGCGCCTACCCTCAAGGACGACTGGGGGCAGCAGATCCGTCCCGCCGATCTCTCGCGGCCGTGGACGTTCAACGGCGGCGGCACCCGCGCCGACGTCTTCCGCTCCATCAGCACCGGCCTCAACGGCACGCCGATGGCGGGCTTCGCCAGCGCCCTCTCCGAGCAGCAGCGCTGGCAGCTGGTGGACTTCGTCACCTCGCTGTTTCTGGCGGAGAATCCGGATGCCGGCGGCGACCCCGACCGCCAGGACCAGCCGGGCTGGGCCAGCCTGCTGCTGGCGAAGAAGGTGGAGGGGCCGCTCGACCTCGCGCGCGGCAAGGCGCTGTTCGCCGAGGCGAAGCCGGCGCTCCTCCCGACCTTGGGCCAGGTGATCCAGCCGGGGCGCGCTTTCCAGCCTGGCGTCGTCGCCGTCGAGGCGCGGGCGGTCTACAACCGCGACGAGGTGGCGCTGCTCGTCACCTGGCACGACACCCACGCCGACACGCACGGCAACAACGGCCCCGACTTCGAGCTGCCCGAGCAGGAGGAGCACCCCGGCCTGGCGCCGGCGGTCTCCGGCGCCGGCCAGGCGCCCGACCCCTTCGCCGCCGAGGAGGCGGCGCCGGGCGCGGCGGCGACGCCGAGCAAGCCGCTCGATCCGTTCGCCGCCGAGGAGGCGGCGCCGGCGGCGCAGCCGGCCGCCTCGCCCGCCGCTGCGGCGACACCTCCGAGCAAACCAGGGCAGCCGGCGCAAGGAAACGATTTCTGGGGGGAGCCCGGTGCAGGGGGGGAGGAGACGGCGGCGGCGTCTGGGGGACCGACCAGTGAGTTCTCCGACGCCGTCGCCGTGCAGTTCCCCCGCCAGCTCCCCGAGGGCGTCCGTCGGCCCTACTTCATCTTCGGCGACCCGCAGGATCCGGTGGAGCTCTGGTTCGTCGACCTCGCCCACGGCGACAAGGTGGAGCTGTGGGAGGGCAAGGGGAGCGCCGACCTGCAGCCGGGCGAAGGAGTGACGCCGGAGTCCCGCGGCGCCTACGCCAAGGGGGAGTGGTCGGTGATGCTCAAGCGCAAGCGCGACGCCGGCCGCGGCGTCGCCTTCCCCGACGACACCTTCGTCCCGGTGTCCTTCTCGGTGTGGGACGGCTTCTATCGCGAGCGCGGCAACAAGCGCGCGCTCACCACCTGGTACAACCTCTACGTGCCGCCCACCGAGCAGCCCTCTCCCTGGCTGCCGATGGCCAAGGCGGCGGGCGTGGTGCTCCTCATCGAGCTGCTGGTCGTGGGGCTGGCGCGGCGTCGGGCGCGCCGCCAGGCCCTCGCCCCGGCGGCAGCCTCGCAAGGAACGGCCTAGGAGAGTCTGCGATGTACTCCAACATCTTCGTCCCCGTCGACAACTCGCGGCACAGCAACCGCGCCATCGCTACCGGCGTGGCGCTCGGCAAGCGCTTCGGCGCCCGCCTGGTGGGCTGCCACGTCTACGCCGCCAAGATGCACGACTACCGCTTCAAGCAGATGGAGTTCACGCTCCCCGAGGAGTATCTCGTCGAGCAGGAGCTGCACCGCCAGCGCAAGATCCACGACAGCCTCATCACCATGGGCCTCGAGCTGATCTCCGACTGCTACCTGGAGTCGATGAAGCAGCAGTGCGAGCGCGAGGGCGTCGCCTTCGACGGCAAGATGATGGACGGCAAGCACTCCACCGAGCTGGTGCGCGATATCGGCGAGAGCGGCTACGACCTGGTGGTGCTCGGCGTGCTCGGCATTGGCCGCACCCGCGACAGTCAGGTGGGCTCGGTCTGCTCGCGAGTGGCGCAGGAGTCGAGCCGCGACGTCTGGGTGGTCAAGCACCTGCCCGAGGAGGGCGAGGGCGAGCGCGACACCGTGCTGGTCGGCGTCGATGGCAGCCCCAAGTCCTTCGGCGCCCTCGCCACCGCCATCGAGCTGTGCCAGCGCTTCGGCAAGCAGCTCGAGGTGATCGCCGTCTACGACCCCTACCTGCACTACGCGGTGTTCAAGGGGGTGGTCGAGGTGCTCACCGACAAGGCCGCCAAGGTGTTCCGCTTCGAGGAGCAGAACCAGCTGCACGAGGAGATCATCGACACCGGCCTCGCCGCCATCTACCAGTCGCACCTCAACGTCGCCGAGCAGATGGCCGCGGTGGCGGGCGTTGCGTGCACCAAGACCCTGCTCGACGGCAAGTGCTTCCAGAAGGTGCTCGACCACGCCCGCAAAGCGAAGCCCTGGGTGCTGGTGGTGGGTCGGCTGGGGGTGCACAGCCCGGCCGATAGCACCGGCCTCGGCAGCAACACCGAGAACCTGCTGCGCCTGGCGCCCTGCGACGTGCTGCTCACCACCGCCGAGGTCACCCCCGAGCTCGACGTGCGGGCGGAGGAGAGCATCCACTGGACGCCCGAAGCCCTGGCGCGCATGGAGCGGGTGCCGCCGCAGGTGCTGGGCATCGCCCGCACCGCCATCTTGCGCCTCGCCCTCGAGCAGGGGCACAGCGTCGTCTCCTCCGACCTCGTCACCGAGGCGATGGAGCGTTTCATGCCGAAGCGGGCCGCCGAGGCCAACGTCAAGCTCGCCGAGGCGCTGGTGCTGCAGCGCGCCGAGCGCGGCGAGACGGTGATGGTCTGCAAGGCGTGCGGCCAGACGGCACGCACCGCGCAGGCGGTCAAGTGCCAGGTGTGCGGCGGCGAGGAGTTCGAGTCGCTCGACGCGCCGGCGCTGGCGCGCATCATCGCCGCCGAAGGGGGTGCCGAGGAGGAGACCACCTACGACGGCCGCAAGGTGCGCTGGACGCAGGAGGCCAAGGAGGCGCTGCGCGCCATCGACGACCGCTACCAACGGCGACGCGCCAAGGCGCGGATCGAGAAGGCGGCCCACGGGCGGCGCACCGACCTGGTGACGGTCGAGCTGGCTAGGCGCTTCATCGAGGAGGAGACCGGCGTGCTGTTCGCGGCGTCGCCGGCGAGCGCGCCAGGCAATGGCAACGGGCACGCCGCGGCGGCCAACGGTCATGCGCCGGCGGTCGCCGATGGGGCTGCCGCCGCGACCCCGGAAGCGAAGCTGGTAGCTCGCGACGGCAAGGGCGTGCCGCTGCTATCCAGCCGCGAGTGGACGACGCCGGCGATCGAACGCATCGTCCGCGTGCCCGCCGGCTTCATGCGCGATCGCACCCAGGAGCGGGTGGAGGCGCTGGCGGCGGCCCGCGGCATGGCGACTGTCGACCTGCCCCTCGTCGAGGAGGGGATCGAGCTGGGCAAGCGGGCGATGGAGGAGATGATCGCGCAGCAGGAGGCGCTCGGCGCCCCCGTGCAGCCGGCGGTCGCCGAGCCGTCGGCGCCGGCTGCCGCCTCGGCCTGCCCGTTCGCTCGCGTGGCCGCCGCTCAGCCGGAGGCACTGCGCGGCCTCTTCCCGCTCGACGAGGTGAGCGTGGTGAGCGAGCTCGAGCGCCGGCGGCGCGAGCTCGGCGGACAGGGCTGAGGGCGCCGCGCTCCGGGTAGGCTGAAGCGCAGAGCCAGGCGCTGGCGAGGGCCGGGGGGCCACCGCTGCGCGATTCCCTCCCCGCCTGCTACCATGCCGCCACTCCGGGACTTCCCTTCCAGTCGATGGCCGCTTATCGCTTCTGCCGCCCCGACGACATACCACTGCTGGTGTCGGCGGTG
>DASYUP010000003.1:0-3219 GCA_036001185.1 Thermoanaerobaculia bacterium | reverse complement strand
GTCCAAACCCGTGAGCGGGTCGATGATCGCGCAGGTCGGCACCATTTCCGCCAACCACGACGACGACATCGGCCGCATCATCGCCGAGGCGATGGAGAAGGTGGGCAAGGACGGCGTCATCACCGTCGAGGAGAACCGCGGCATCGAGACCACGCTCGAGGTGGTCGAGGGCATGCAGTTCGACCGCGGCTACCTCTCGCCTTACTTCGTCACCGACGCCGAGCGCATGGAGTCGGTGCTCGAGAACGTCAAGATCCTCCTCTACGAGAAGAAGATCTCGTCGATGAAGGACCTTCTCCCGGTGCTCGAGCAGGTCGCCAAGCAGGGCCGGCCGATGCTGATCATCGCCGAGGACGTCGAGGGCGAGGCGCTCGCCACCCTCGTCGTCAACAAGCTGCGCGGCACGCTGCAGATCGCGGCGGTCAAGGCCCCCGGCTTCGGCGATCGCCGCAAGGCCATGCTCGAGGACATCGCCATCCTCTCCGGCGGCAAGCTGATCTCCGACGACCTCGGCATCAAGCTCGAGAACGTCAAGTGGGATGACCTCGGCGACACCAAGAAGGCCGTCATCACCAAGGACGAGACCACCATCGTCACCGACAGCGACGACCCCAAGCGTCGCGAGGCGATCGCCGGCCGCGTCAAGCAGATCCGCAACCAGATCGAGGAGACCACCTCCGACTACGACCGCGAGAAGCTCCAGGAGCGCCTCGCCAAGCTGGTCGGCGGCGTCGCCGTGATCAAGGTCGGTGCGGCCACCGAGACCGAGATGAAGGAGCGCAAGGCCCGCGTCGAGGACGCCATGCACGCCACCAAGGCGGCGGTCGAGGACGGCATCGTTCCCGGCGGCGGCGTCGCCCTGCTGCGCTGCATCAAGGCGGTCGAGTCGCTCAAGGCCGAGGGCGACGTCCGCGTGGGCGTCAACATCGTCCGTCGCGCTCTCGAGGAGCCGGCCCGGCAGATCATCAACAACGCCGGCGAGGAAGGCTCGGTCATCGTTCGCCAGCTGATCAGCGGCGAGGGCTCCAACGGCTACAACGCGGCCACCGGCAAGATGGAGGACCTGGTCAAGGCCGGCGTCATCGACCCGGCGAAGGTCACCAAGACGGCGCTGCTCAACGCGGCGTCGATCGCCGGCCTGATGCTCACCACCGAGGCTCTCGTCTCCGAGATCAAGGAGAAGGAAGAGAAGTCGGCGGGCGGCCCGGGCGGCGGCATGGGCGGGATGTACTAGGCCCCGATGAAGCGCGGAGGGCGGGCCCGTTGCCCGCCCAGCCACGCTCCACTCGTTCGCTTGACGGCCGGCGCCACCAGCGCCGGCCGTTTTTCTCTTACCAATCTGCCGAGCGGACGATGCCGAGGCACGTCCTTTGCTGTAGCTCGCAGACCTCTGCGGCGGGGTCCCGGTCCACCAAAGACGCAGGGAGACGCCGAGGCCCGGGGACTCCGCCGCAGTCTTGTGACTGTGGCGCTTGGCTATCGCCGCCGCAACGCCCGCGCTCCGCGTCGCGCCAGATCGAAGGGACGCAGCAGCCACCGGCCGAGGTACCCCCACGGGTGGCGGGGCTTGCCGTAGATGCGGTCGATCTGCGCCCGCGACAGCGCCACGGCCTGCCAGCCGACAGCCAGCCAGCCGCCGACACGCGAGCGATCGCTCACGGGGTAGGAGAGCTCCTGCAGCTTGAGGGCCTCCGCGTACCTCTCGTCGAGCGTCCCGGCAACCAGGTGCCGTAGCAGCAGCGCGGGCTCGCCGTCGTCGCTCAGCAGGCTGACCTCTCCCCGCACCAGCGCTCCGCACACCGCGCGGGCCGCCCGCGCCTCGGCCGGTGGCACCCAGCGCGCCACGAGCGCGAGGGCCGACTCGATCAGCTCGACACCGGTCTCATCGGCGAGCCCGAGATCGATGAGGTCGGCGAGCACCCGCATCGCCGGGTAGGCACCGGGCCGGAAGCCGTGCTGCGCCAGCGCGTGCGCCAGCAGGTGGGCGACCAGCAGCGGACGCCGCGGCAGCCAGGCAGCTGCACCGCCGGCCGGCCAGCACTCGAGCCAGCCGGCCGCGGCGAGCCCGTCGAAGTCGGCGAAGCGCCGCGCCTCCGGCAGTGCCACACCCGGCAGGTGGCGGTGGATCTCCACCGCGCCCAGCCGGGGGTGGAGCAGCGGTGCCAGGTGGTGGGGGTACTCCTCGCCGCTCGCGCGCGCGAACCCGCGCCGCAGTAGGACGCTCTCCAGCGTCGCCGCGGCCGCCGCCGGCACCAGCACGTCGACGTCGCCGAGCGGGCGGCTGCCGCCGCTCAGCAGGCCCATCGCCTCGAGCGCGACGCCCTTGAGGAAGCAGCAGCCCAGAGCCACTTCGGCCGCCGCGTCGGCGATCTCGCCTGCGGCTTCCCGGCCCTGCATCTGCGCCACCGCCGCTGCCACCGTGTCGTGCGCCAGGGCCGCGTCGCTGGCCGCTGCTCCGGCGAGCTCCGCCGCCGGCCGGATGCGGGCGCCGATGCGCGCCGACAATCCCAGCCGCCGAGCCAGCGCCACCGCCGCCGCGAGGTCGACCGGGAACGTCGCAGCGTCCCCGACCGGCGCGAAGGCGCGCAGCAGCACCCACCGCAGCTCGGCGGTCATGGCCAGCGCCGGCGGCTGGAAGCGAAAACGCCGCGCCATCATGCGCTCGCCATCATCGCCCACGGCGACGCCGCCACCTCCGCCCGCCGCTCGCCGGACCTCCCAGATCCCCTCCCAGACGCACGAACGCCCCGGTGGCAACGACCAACCGGGGCGTCAAGGCTTCGAGCGCGGGCGAGCGCTGGGAGGCCCGGAGGCGTCGTCTCAGCTGGTGCCGACCGACCGCACGAGCCCCGGCGCCGCTTGCACCGGCTCCGGCTCCTCCTCAAACGCCGCCCCCACGAGCGCGCGGGCCGCCAGCGGCACCGCCACCGAGCGCGTGATGAGCGACATCTGGATGCGGCCACTGCCGACCCAGCCCTGCAGCTCGGGGAAGAGGTTGCCCAGCACCGCCAGGCCGCGGCCCACCTGCGCCAGCAGGCCGAGCCGCGCCGCGTGGACCAGCACCTCCTGCCGCCCCTCGGCCTCGGGCCAGAGCATCAGCAGCAGGGCCAGGTGGTGCCACAGCGTCGGGTCGGGATGCGCCAGCGGATCGCCCAGTCGCGCCACCAGCAGCGTCAGCATCAGCTCGCGTCGCGGCACGCGCCAGCTCTGCATGCCGTC
>DASYUP010000002.1:0-3648 GCA_036001185.1 Thermoanaerobaculia bacterium | reverse complement strand
GCACGGTGAAGGTCGGAGAGGGAGCGAGCACGCGCGTCGAGGTCCCCATCCGCCGTCCAGGCGAGATCCAGGTGCAGACGAAGATCGGCACTCCCCAGGGCCGGGTGGTGCTCGACGGTCACGACTACGGCGCGCAGATCGTCAGGCGAATGCTGCAACCTGGCTCGCACAGGCTGCGCATCGATCCCACCGCGCCCGGCAGCCCGTCCATCGACGAGCAGGTCGACATCGAATCGGGGAAGCGGCTGGTGGTGACCTTCGACCTCACCTCCGGCCGGCTGCTCAAGCGCACCATCGACCAGTCGTAGCGGCGTCGCTGATACCATCGGCGGCGATGCGTAACGTGGCGGGACTGGCGCTGGCGGCGGCGTTGCTCGCCCTCGCCACACCCGTCGCCAGCGGCGCCCAGACGCCTGGCGCGCCGGTGCAGAGCGAGGAGCTGCAACCGGCCGCGACTCCGACGCCACTGGCGCCGCCGGCTCCGGCGCCTGCTCCCGCCGGTCCATCGCTCGAGGCCCAGGCCGAGGAGCGGTACAACGCCGGCGATCTCGAGGGCGCGGCGGCGCTCTACCGCCAGCTCGCCGTCGCCACCTCATCGCCGCAGGAGCGCATGCGCCTGCTGGTCGCGGCAGCCTGGCTCGAGCACCAGCTCGGTCACCTGGAGGATGCCGCCGAGCTGCTGCGCCAGGGCCTCGCCGACGCGCCCGACTTCCCGTTCCAGTCGCAGAACTACAGCCAGCCCTTCGTCGACCTCTTCCTGCAGGCGCGGCAACGGGCGGTGAGCGAGCGCCGCCAGCACGCCACCGCGCTGGTACAGCGCAGCCTGCAGGAGATCGCCGCCGACGATCTCCAGCGCGCGCGCGCCACCCTCGTGCAGGCGCTGGCGCTCGCCCCCGACGAGCCCTTCGGCCTCTTCAACCTCGCCCTCGTGGAAATGAAGGCGGGCCGGCGCGACGAGGCAGCCGCGGGCTTCGAGCGCCTGCTCGCCGTCGAGGCGGGCCACCCCGGCGCGGTGCCCATGGAGGTGCGCTCCTCGGCCCTCGCCAGCCTGGGCCTGCTCTACTACGAGAAGGACTTCCTCGAGGACGCGCGGCGCTACCTCGAGCAGGCGGTGGCCCTCGACCCCGCCAGCTCGCGCTCGTGGAACAACCTCGGGCTCACCCTGCGCAAGGCCGGCGACACTGTCGGGGCCGAGCAGGCCTTTCGCAAGGCACTGGCGCTCGTCCCCGACGACGTTCAAGTGGCGAACAACCTGGCGCTGCTCTTCATCGGCGCGCAACGCTGGGCCGATGCGGTGGCGCTCCTCAACTCCATCACTGCCCGGGCGGCCAGCGATCCGCTCGGCTTTCTCAACCTCGGCCTCGCCCAGCGGGGCGCCGGTGACCGCGTCGCCGCCGCCGCCTCGCTGCAGCGCGTGCTGGCGCTCGACGCCGACAACAAGCGGGGCACCGCCGCCCGCGCCGCCTCCTACCTCGCCATCGTCCGCTACGAGCAGGGGGACGGCGCCGGCGCGGTCGCCGCCGCCCGCCAGGCGCTGGGCTGGCGCCCCGAGGACGTCGACGCCTGGGTCTACCTCGGTCTGGCGCAGCAGATGCAGAAGGACCTCGCCGGCGCCCGCGACAGCCTGCAGCGGGCCCTCGCCCTCGACCCGGCGAGGCCCGAGATCCACAACAACCTGGGCACCGTGCTGGTGGCGCTCGCCGACCTCGCCGGCGCCGCAGCCGAGTTCCAGCAGGCGCTCACCATCCGTCCCGGCTTCGTCGAGGCGCAGGCCAACCTCGATCAGGTGCGGGCCCGCCAGCTGGGGGCGCAGGTGGGTGCACCGGCCGCTCCCGCGGGCCGCGACGAGAACAGAGGCCACCGCCGCCGGCCGAAGTCGCTCGGCGTGCGCTTCGCCGACGCCGACTTCACCTACCTGGGAATCAAGGGCGCCCTGGTGGAATCGGTGATGGGAGAGAGCACGGCCGAGCGGGCCGGGCTGCGCAAAGGCGACGTCGTGCTGGGCGTCGACGGCAAGCCGATCGAGGGACCGCAGCAGCTGCTGCGCTACCTGCGAAACCTCACCGGCGAGCGCGACTACGTCGAGATGGACATCCTGCGCGACGGCAAGCCGCGACGCTTGCGCGTCGACATGTTCTGACCGGCGAAGCCGGTCATCCCGAGGAGCGCAGCGACGAGGGATCACGACGACGCGACCGCCGACTCAGGGGGAACCGGCGGGCCATCGGCGAGGGAAAGGCGGCGACCGGGCACCTCGGCGGCGGTCGCCCTGCTGGTGGCCGCCGCCCTCTTCCCCACCCTCGCTTCCTGGCTCTACTTCGTCGTCTGGGCGCACCAGCCCTGGATGCGCTGGCTCTACGTCGGCTGCAAGCTGGTGCAGGCGACCCTGCCGCTGCTGGGCTGGGGGTGGCTGCACCTGCGGCGCGACCGCCCTCGGGTGCTGCATGGCGGCGCCTGGGCAGGGCTCGGCACCGGCGCCCTGCTCGCTGCCGCCAGCCTCGCCGCCCTCGCCGGCCCCCTCGGCCGCTGGGCTCCGCTGGCGGTGGCGCCGGCGCGCATCCTCGACCGGCTCGCCGCCGTCGGGGCCGCCTCGCCCGGGCGCTATCTGCTGCTGGCGATCGGCCTCAGCGTCGCCCACTCCCTGTTCGAGGAGTACTACTGGCGCTGGTTCCTCTTCGGCCAGCTAGCGCAGCGCCTGCCCCTGCGCTGGGCCCTCCCGCTCGCCAGCGCCGCCTTCGCGCTCCACCACTGGATCGTCATCGACAACTTCCTCGGCGGCGGCCACCGGCTCGACGCCACCCTGCCGTTGACGCTGCTGGTCGCCGCGGCCGGTGCGCTGTGGGCGTGGCTGTTCCAGCGTTATCGCTCGCTACTCGCTCCCTGGCTGAGTCACCTGCTGGTCGACGCCGCGCTGATGGCGGCGGGCTGGCGGATGGTGGCCGGCCGATGGTGACAGTCGGCAACGCCCGCCGCCGGCGGCGCCGCTAGCCGGTGGCGGCCGCCGCGAGACGGTCGCGCACCACCCGCATGTCCTCCCACGTCGGGCGCTTGAGCCCCTCGTCGCGGAGCAGCGCCGCCGGGTGGTAGGTGACGCGCAGCGGGACGCCCAGCATCTGGTGCCAGGCGCCGCGCAGCCGGCCGACCGGCAGGTCGTTGCCGAGCAGCGTCTGCGCCGCCACCCGTCCGAGAGCGACGATGACCCGCGGGCGCACCAGCCGCACCTGCGCCTCGAGGAAGCCGCGGCAGGCGGCGACCTCGTCGGGCTGCGGGTCGCGGTTGCCCGGCGGCCGGCACTTGACGACGTTGCAGATGTAGACCTGCTCGCGGCCGAGGCCGATGGCGCCGATGATCTTGGTCAACAGCTGTCCGGCGGGGCCGACGAAGGGCAGCCCCTGCCGGTCCTCCTCCGCTCCCGGCCCCTCGCCGATGAACATCAGGTCGGCGTCGGGGTTGCCGCTGCCGAAGACCACCGTGCGGCGGCCAGGGGCGAGCTTGCAGCGGGTGCAGGCGAGGGCTTCGGTGGCGATCTGGGCCAGCTCGGCGGCGCGCTCGGGGGCGGGAGCGGCGAGCTCGGCTGTCGAAGTCGCTTCGGCGCGGGCGGGGACGAGCCCCGCCCCTACATCGGCGGGGCCAGCTCGCCTCGCTGGT
>DASYUP010000001.1:0-2953 GCA_036001185.1 Thermoanaerobaculia bacterium | reverse complement strand
GCCGCGGCGATGGCGCCGCCACGCCCAGACACACAACCCCGCGAAGCCCGCCAGGGCGAGCGCGCCGAGGATTGGCCCGTGGCCGCCGGGCGACAGCAGCCAGAGCAGCAGCTCGCGCGGATAGGCCCCGCGCGCCCGGTGGGGATGCAGCTGCTGCCGCGACGAGTAGGCCTGGAGGTTGGCGAGGAAGGCCTGGACGATGCGGCCGATCTCGGGGTTGATGGCGACGAAGACGAGGCCGGCCAGCAACGCCGTCGCCACGGCCCAGAGCAGCGCGCCACGATCGCGGCGCGCGCGCGCCAGGGTGGCGAGACCGAGCGGCAGCAGCGCCACCCCGCCGGTGAGCTTGGCCGCCGCCGCCAGGCCGCCGGCGAGGCCGCTCGCCAGGTACCAGCGCGGCGCGCGCGTCTCGAGGGCGATGGCGCTCACCCACAGCGTCACCACCGACAGCGCCAGCACCAGCATGTCGGGCTTGAAGTTGACCGACAGCCGGAAGTGGGTGCGTGCGGCGGCGAGCAGCACCATGGTGAAGAAGGCGACCGGCGGCGGGAACCAGCGCAGCACCAGCAGGAAGACGAGCAGCAGGGAGGCCACCGCGTAGGCGACGACCAGCGCGCGACAAACGAGGACGGCCCGCGCGGTGAGGTGGCCGCCGGCGACCAGCGGGGCTGCCGTGCGCCCGGCGGCGCGCTCGCCCAACCGCAGCGCTTCCAGCAACGCTGCCTGCGGCAGGTACGAGAGGCGCGGGTAGTAGGTGTTCGCCGGCCGCCAGGTCCCCTCCCCCAGCAGCGCCTCGAGGTTGGTGATCGAGTAGCGCTCGTCGTAGAACGAGCCGGCCTCGGTGGCCAGCCAGGCGCGCGCCACACCGCTCACCACCAGCACGGCGAGGACGAGCGCGCGCCAGCGCCACGACAGGCTCCTCCAGCCGCGCTCGATGGCGACCGCCGCGTCGTCGCCCTTCATCGTCCCCACACGTGGGCGACGAGGCGGAGCACCCGCTCGCGCTCGATCCCGTCGACGCGCAGCGGCGGCGCGATCCCCGGTGGCGGCGCCAGCCGCGGGCTGACGTAGTACCGCGCGTTGCCCTCCTTGCCGAGGAAGAAGAGCGGCAGCTCCGTATCGCCCCAGAGCAGCCGCACCCGCTGGCGCCCGCGGCGAGGCAGCAGCAGCTCGAAGGAGACGAGCCGCCAGTCGGGCATCGCCGGAGACAGGAACGCGCCATCGCGAAGCACCAGGCCGTTTGGCGGCATCACCTGCCGCCAGGGATGCGCCACCAGCAGCAGGGTCGGGCCCTGCGCGCGGAAGAGGCGAGGCGCGAACGTGGTGCGCTCCCCCGGTGCCTCGGACGCCGGCGGCGCCGGCGCGCCACCCTCGCCCTGCGGGTAGACCTCGAAGTCGCTCCACACCGGGAACAGGTGCGCGGCCTTCCAGGCCGCTGCCGAGCTCATCACCAGCGCCCAGTCCGGGCCGTCTTCCTGCGTTTGCGGGAAGGGCTGCTCGCCGGCAACCACGGCGTAGCGCGTCTGCCTCTCGGCGGCCGCCGACCGCATCAGCGGCATCACCGCGCTCCAGGTCGAGGGGACCACCGCGCGGTAGACCCAGGCAGTGGCGCGCCCGCCGGCGACGGCGACGAGCCCGACCACCAGCACGCTGCCGAGCCATCGCGTCCGCACCACCGGTAGGCGCGCCGCCAGCCACCGCCATCCGCGCACCAGCGCGAACGCCGCTGCCAGCGCCGAGAAGGGGATCAGCGGCAGCCAGTTGTGGGGGCTGGGGTTGGTGGTGACGGCGGCGTAGAAGCCAACGTAGGCGGGCGGGAACGCCAGCAGCGTCGCCACTTCGGCGCGCCGCCGCTCTCCCTGGCCGCGCGCACCGGCGACGATCCACACGGCGCCGACCAGCGCTGCGAGGGCGACGAGCGGCCCGTGGAAGTCGGACGAGGCAAGCGTGCGCGCCGCGTGGACGACGATCCCCAGGTGGCTCGTCCGCGCCCCCTTGCGCGCGTAGTCGCGCAGCGTGCCGCCGAAGTCGCGGCGGAACATCTCGGGCTGAGTGAGCAGGTCGGGGTTGAGGGCGAGGAAGGCAGCCACCGCTACGGTAGCGGCGACGGCGAGCCAGAGCAGGCGTTGCCGCCACGAAGGCTGCCGGCGCAGCAGCGCGCCCACGGCGAGCGGCACGGAAATGGGCCCGGCGTTGAACTTGCTCGCCATCGCCAGCCCGACGCCGGCACCGGCGCGAGCGAAGCGACCGAGCGACGGCGCAGCGACCGCCGACAGCGCCCACCCGAGGGCGACGAGCTCCATCAGCACCAGCAGGATGTCGGGTTTGTAGATGGCCGACTGGCGAATGTGCCAGGGGACGATGGCGAGCAACATGCCGGCCGCGAGACCGACCGCGGGATCGAAGAGCTTGGTGCCCAGTCGCACCAGCAGGAAGATCGATGCCACGCCGAGCAGCGCCTGCACCAGCCGGCAAAGGAAGTAGCCGAGCGGCGTGAAGCGAGTGCCGGCGAGCACCGCCAGGTGGGGATCGCCCGTCCAGCGGTGCACCGTCTCGACCGCGCCCAGCAGCGCCGCCTGCGGCAGGTACGAGAGCGTCGGATGGAAGGCGTTGATCGGCCACAGGCTGCCGGTGCGGAGGAAGGACTCGATGTTGGCGAGGCCGAAGCGCTCGTCCCAGAAGCGCAGCGGGCCGAGCCCGACGCTGCCGTACCAGACGCGCAGCGCGAAGGCCCAGACGAGGAGCGCGGCGAGGAGGTAGAAGTGAGCGCGGCGCGGCGGCGTGGCGGTCGATGCGCAGGCAGTGTCGTCGCCTGGGTCGCGAGCCGGGGCGCGCTCGACGCCTTCCTCGAGCGTGGGCGAGGCCGAGGTCACCGGCACGGAGTGGGCTTGCTAGGGAGGCGGGTTGGAGGCGACGCCCGGATTCGAACCGGGGAATGAGGGTTTTGCAGACC